>JAABSS010000085.1 GCA_011390235.1 Desulfotignum sp. | reverse complement strand
TGGGCACACCGGCTTCCAGGCACTGTTGGGTCAGATCCTCTACCAGGTCCATCCGGTATTGTTCCACCTTTTCATGGGCATAGTCCCCCAGCGACTCAAAAACAGGGCCACAGGAAGCCAGGGCATCATCCTGGATGATATCCTCCGCCGGTTTGCTTCTCAGCAGTTCATCCAGGCGGAGGAAATCATCTCTTCCCGCACACCGGATGCAAAGCTGGATAAAATCCGCTTTTTTCTGTTTCTGGTTCAGCTCCCTTTGAAAGGGCTGGACAATCTGTTTCAGGTCTTCTTGAATACCTTCAAGAAATTCGTTCGGTTCCGGCATCTGATTCCCCTTTGCAATTTCAAATTTTCAATCAGATCTGTTTTACACGCCTGCCGGAAAAATTTCAAGACCATATGACATCGTCCCTGCATGATACGTGATACCCTGGCGGCCGTAATCGAACGGAACCGGGATCCCGTCTGTAAAGAAGCCGAGCTGAGCGAGGGGGAAAAATAATTTCTCTGGAGACGGCAGTTTCTGAACCCTTATTCCCTTGAGCGATAAGCATGGCAAAATGATTGCCTGCAGCGGATCGCCTGTCGGTAAAAATGTCATGGCAATTGACGGAACAGCAAGGTTCCATTATGGTAAAATGGACAAATGGAAAAGACTTGTGAGAAAAAGATCCGACAGGTTGATCAAATGAAACTGAAACAGGCAGCCAGGGCCATATTTGATGCCGGTGTCCGGGCGGTGGGACCCGAGGCGTGTGTGGCAAGGCATCTGCACATTTCCGGCAGCCGTTTGTGTGCAGGGAATGTTGAACTGGACCTGGATCAGATCCGGCATATCTATGTGGCCGGGGCCGGCAAGGCATCGGCAGCCATGGCCCGGCAGGTGGAAGACCTGCTGGGGCCACGTATCCATGACGGGGTGGTGGTCACCAAATACGGGCATGGGATGTCCCTGGAACACTGCCGGGTGATGGAAGCCGGGCACCCGGTGCCGGATGCAAAAGGCCTGGAAGGGGCAGCGGCCCTGCTGGAAATGGTATCCAGGGCCGGGCCGGAAGATGTGATTCTCTGTTTGATATCAGGCGGGGCATCCGCCCTGACCCCGGCACCTGCCGAAGGCATCACCCTTACGGACAAACAGGACACCACCCGGCTGCTGCTGGGATGCGGGGCCACCATCCACGAAATCAATACCATCCGCAAACACCTGTCCCGGATCAAGGGCGGGCAGCTGTGCACGGCTACTGGCGGGGCACGGGTGATTTCTTTGATATTGTCCGATGTTGTCGGGGATGACCTGGATATCATAGGTTCCGGTATGACCGCCCCGGATACTGGATATTTCAGGGACTGCCAGGCCATTCTTGCGCGATACCGGATCCGGGAGACTGTGCCTGAAGCGGTGAGACAGCGCATTCAGGCAGGAATCAAGGATGAAATTTTAGACACCCCCAAACCCGGAGACCCCCTGTTTTCAAAGGTATCCAACCACATGGTGGGCAGCCTGTCCGATGCTTTGAATGCTGCGCAAAAAGAAGCGAACCGCCGGGGATTCAATTCGCTGGTGCTGTCTTCCATGATCCAGGGAGAGGCCGGAGAAGCTGCCAAAGTCCTGTGCGCCATTGCCAGAGAGGTCAGAACATCCGGCAGGCCGGTGGCGCCGCCTGCCTGCCTGCTGGCTGGCGGAGAAACCACCGTCACAATCAAAGGAAAGGGAAAGGGCGGAAGAAATACCGAACTGGCCCTGGCCGGGGCCATGAGCCTGGCGGGCACAGACGGGATTGTCTTGCTGTCCGCCGGCACGGACGGCACAGACGGCCCCACAGATGCTGCCGGCGCCTTTGCCGACAGCACCACCATTTCCCGGGCCGCAGCCCTTGGCCTGTCTGCCGAAGCCCACCTGGCAGACAACGACTCCTATAATTTTTTCCTTGCACTGGATGATCTGCTGGTCACGGGTCCCACCCGTACCAATGTGATGGATATGCAGATCCTGCTGGTTTCAAGATCAAATGGCCGGTTTGACGTTAAGAAACATAGATGAATCCCTTAAGACAAAAATAGGCATTATGGCTGCCGCAAACAACCGCTCAATGGTAGAAGAAGCAAGACAGATTCTCAGGAAGCATTTATTGAAAGGGCGCTGTGCCATTGGCATTGGCACATGTACCTCCAAAAGATTTTCCGAATTCGGTGGTATTGAATTACCGCCATCGCAAAGATCTTATCCGCGTGGCACAACATGATCTGAATTGGAAAATGCCTGGTGATCATCCACCCGCTTTTCACTTGGGCGGGGGACTCTCCACCACTTTTTTCAGACGAATGAAATGGGATTCGGCCAGTTCGAAAAGTTCTTCGAGCCGCTCGACCTCATCAACGATATCCACGGGTTTTCCCAGCTTGGCCATCTGCAGTTTCAACTCTGCCTCATGTTTCTGACGGGCCTCATCCATGCCGTTGACAATGACACCGATGAACAAGTTTAAGAATATCATGGTACCCAGCAGCACAAACGAGACAAAATAGATCGGAGAAACAATGGGAAAGGCCGCAGGATCGGTGCATAGCTGGCTGTATGGTTCGAATCCGTACACATCGCATCCGTAAATCTGGGTGTACATGATATCGGTCCAGTCTTCAAGGGTCACGATCCTGAAAAGTGACAGAAACGCCGCCTGGAGTGTAGCGAAGTGAACCGGGTCGTTCTGTCCGAACAAAAAGACACCCATCACCGCATACACGTAAAACAGCACCAGCAGCAGGATGGACACATACCCCATGGAAGGCAGACTTCGAAGCAGGGCCTCCACCACGATCTGCAGGCGCGGGATGGCCCGGATCAGGCGCAGGACCCGCAACAGGCGAAGGATCCGCAGCACCATGGCGTATTTGACCGCAAAGGGCAGAAAGCAGGCCCCCACAATGATGAAGTCGAACACGTTCCAGGGGTCGGAAAAAAACTGCAGCGGTCTGGGATATCTTGCCACGAACTTGATCAAAATTTCCACCGTGAAAATGGCCAGGACCAGTTTATCCAGAAGATGAAGCCATGATCCGTATACCACCATGATTTCCGGATAGGTTTCCAGGCCCACCAGTATCCCGGCAAACAAGATGACACCGATAATGCCGCCATGAAACCACGGCGCTTTTTCCATTTTTCTGCAAATCTCTACAATCGCCATATGTTACAGCAACTCCCTGTATGGTTTTCCCCACACCCGCCGCCGGATTTTTCCCGAAAGTCCCACAGAAGTGGAGAGGCAGGTGTTTTGTTTTAGGTCAAAACCCGCGTGATTGTCAACAAAATCACGATCCGGAGAACCAATTTTTGTGGACCTGTTTCATTTGCGTATCCCCTGGCCGTTGTGACCGTAGGTAAGATCATCCGAGACCGGCGGTGAAAATTTCTTTTATCGGCACAATTGAAATAACACAATCTTTGTGTTATTTTGGTGTTGTCAAATAATTTTTCAGGAGTAGATATCATGATATCCCAAAAAACCCGAACCAATGTTTATTTAGATAAAACAATCAAAGAAAAAGCAAAGGAAATCTATAAACAATATGGTGTCAGCCTGAGTGAGGCCATCAACATGTTCCTGGTTCAATCTGTCATGGAACGGGGACTGCCCTTTGAAATGAAATTCCCCAATGATGAAACCATCAACGCCATGAATGAAATCAGAGAGGGAAAAACCGAAAAAATATCTTTTGATGAACTTCAGAAAGAAGCAAAAAAGTGCTTGGCATAGAAAGATCCAAAACCTATATCAAAGACATTAAAAAGGTCAAATTTTCATCGGCAAGCATTCGCAGCTTTTCAAAAAATATTGATTTGTCCAGCGGGCAGCCTGATGTTGTCAGGCTGCCCGCTGGACTGTTGGACTCCGTGGCGGCTAGGCCACGGTTTCGGTAAAGGTCACCCTGCCGGCAATCCGGTCTTCGGGAGCCAGGCGGGTGAGTTTGACCATTTCAAAGCCGGTGACCTTGATAAACACCTTGCCGGTATCATCTGCCAGGGTGAGGTTATAGGTATTGGTTTCCTCGCCTGATGCCTTTTTTTCCGTTATGCACAGATAATCAACATTTCTGGCCACCGGCGCAAAAAAGGTCATGGACGCGATGCGGAAGGGCAGCACCGTGCGGGAGGTGGTGAGAAATTCCAGGAGCCCCCCGGTCTGGAACATGGCATCCACAAGCACCGGGGCTGCCTGGAACATCGGATCTTTCACCCCTTTGAAGAACGGGGCCGTGGATCTGTCCGCCACCGTGGTGACCAGGGTGGTGCCGTCAAAGGAGTTGATGTCCGTGATGGTCGCAAACAGCCCGAACATGAACAGCCGTCTGGGATGGTACACCAGATCCGCCAGATCCCCTTCCCAGGATATGGGATGAACCGCGGGCAGATCGATGATTTCCTGTGCCGGCCGTTCCTTTGCCAGGGAAACCTGCCCCTGGTAATGCAGCTTGGGATCACCCATTACCCGGCCGTCCGGTGTTTTGAACACCGAGCTGATATCACAGGCATATTCCCCCGCTGCCTGACGGGTGCCGGAGATGATGATCTCCTTGGGCCGCCCCTTGAGCAGCTTGATGCCGTAGGGAATGGCAAAACCGGACACTTTCGTGACCACGGATCCATCTCCGGCCAGGGCTGCGGCAGCCTCGGCCATGGTCTCGATGCCGGTGGAGCCCAAAAACAGGGGCACATCCCCCATGGTATGGTCATGGAGAAACAGATCATGGTCCAGGTCCAGCACCCGGGTCCAGACTGCGGTGTTCTCTGTCTGGTGCGTCACCTCTCCGAGAAAGGGAAAAGCCTTATCCTGTGGGGTGCCCAGCAGCCCGTCGATGTCAAAATCATAATCCAGGCCGGAAAACACCATTTCAGACTCGGTTTTGTCCAGCAGGTCTGCCATGAAGAACTTCACGCCCTGGTCCATGGGCAGAAACTGGATGCCCCGGTCTTCCAGCACCTTTTTCACCGTGGGATTGGTGGCCATGCCTACCCCGCCCCAGGCGGTCCAGGCATAGACTTTATAGGTTTTCTCCGGATGCAGCTGTTTTTCTCTGAACAATGTTTTGCCTAAGAAATCATTGGCAGCGGTGTAATCCACCTGGCCCTGGTTGCCGAACCGGGCCGTGACCGAAGAAAAGGTGAAAAAATACCGGTACTCCCTGTCTTCTGCGGCAGCCAGCAGGTTGCGCATACCCTTGACCTTGGCATCCACCACCAGCTCGAAGGCTTTCCGCTC
>JAABSS010000084.1 GCA_011390235.1 Desulfotignum sp. | reverse complement strand
CAGTCAAAAAAATACAAAAATCAGTGGTTTTCCCAGAAAATGCAGTCTTTGGGGCAGTTTTTGATGGCTTCATGGATATCGTCATCCTGGTAATCATCCAGGGGCTTTACCTGGACAAAGCCTGAATCGCTGATTTCAAAGGCATGGGGGGCCAGTTCCACACAGATTTCACACAAGATGCATGCCCCCAGATCAATGGCAGGTTGCTTCATTTATCTGCAATATCCTTATTTGCCTGTCCGGTTTTGGGATCTGTTACTGTTTCATGCCACCAGCCTTTCTGGATATGGGCCTGCTTTTCCTTTAAAGCCAGATCCAGAATCCGGTATCCGGAGTCCAGCAGAATCCCATACAGCACCCCGCACCCGGGATCTTCATGATTGTCATACCCCTGGCGTGCCAGGTCTATCATTTCATTGGCCATTTCAATGGTGCGGGCAATGTTTTTATCACATTTTTTGTGCGGCATCCGGTATTCCTTTATTCTTCATATTATCTGGATTCAGTCTTGTTTTCAATACCGGCCCGGGCCAGGTCACAGATCCGGGCGGGTTCAAAATGCCATCCTGTATACACCTGTATTTTTTTTGTATCTTCCAGAATGTATCCGGGCAGACGTCCGGCACTCTGGGAACCGGCAGAAGCCAGCGCCCGGACAGCATACGCTTTTTTAATTTTATCTTCAGAGTCAAGAAACAATGCAATCAGCCCGGCCAGGTAGGGAGTCATTTTGTCAGGAAAAGCGGTAATACAGGTACCGACTCCCCACAGCACCCCCTGCTGCAGCACAGGATTGTCAATGTAATTGGCTTTCGGATCCAGAAAGGAAAAGAGAATGGATGCATATTCATCGGCAAGGGCCGGGCTGCGGCCCAGGATTTCTCCCATGGCTTCGGCAGATCCCCATCCGATTCCGCCAGATTCATCATTGAGGTTCCACATAAGGCGCCGCATCAGATTCCGTGCGTTTTCCATGCGCCGGTCTGCCAGGCGTTTCCCCACAAATCCCATGGCAGTGACACTGCGGAACTTGATCAGTTCATCAGGGGTGTAGAAATGGGAGAACAGATGTCCCACCAGCTGTTTGCCCGGAATTTTCTCCAGCTGGTCCAAGGCCGCTTGTCTGTCTCCGCTTTTGAGTATTTCTCTGACCCGTTGCCGGGTTTTTCTGCCGTGTGGTTTGACCATAACCTTTCCTGTAATCGGTTGATTAAATTAATTATAAACATAAGCATAAATCATACCATGGTTGAATTATGGGATAAATGCGTGTATGGGTGGTACTTATCCAGGACAATTGGAGACCATTTTGAATTTTCGGGATCTGTGCAGTTCCGGCGTGTGTAATTGTTATCTGGGAAATTTTGTGAAAGAAGTTTGAAACTTTTATGGAAAAAGGCGATACTTGCCTTGACACGCGGTGACAGGAGAGGTAGCACCTGTTTTGGGTTTTGCTGTATGAGACTTTTTGGTGCAGCTTTTCAGTCAATTATAAGGAGAATGGTGAATGGAGTTTTTTTTCAAGCCCGAAGGAATTGCTGTAGTAGGTGCCACAGCCAGTAAGGGAAAGGGTGGGAATATCATTGTGTCAAATCTTAAAAAAGGGTATTCGGGAAAAATTTATCCCGTAAATCCCGGATACACAGAGATTGAAGGATTACCCTGCTATTCTTCGCTTGCGGATGTGCCTGATCCTGTGGATCTTGCCATTGTGTTTGTCGCAGCGCACATGGTGCCCCGGGTAATCAACGACTGTGCCAGAAGAAACATTCCCGGCGTCATGATCCAGTCGGCCGGATTCTCGGAAACCGGACCCAACGGGACCGCACTGCAGCAGGAGATCAAACAGATTGCCGAAAAAACCGGCATCCGGCTGTGGGGCCCCAACTGCATGGGTCTGGTTGATGCCAACCAAAGGTTTGTATTTTCTACGGTGACCCCGGCCATATGGGATACCGGACTTGCCTGCGGCAACGTGTCCCTGATCGCCCAGAGCGGCATGCTTGCCGGGGCCTTTCTCATCGATCTCATGTCCCACGGCACCATGGGGATCTCCAAAGTCTGTTCCATAGGCAACAAGATGGATGTGGATGAAAACGATCTTCTGGCATATCTGATCGATGACCCGGAAACCGCTGCCATCGGGTTATACCTGGAATCGTTTACCGACTGCCGGCGGTTCATGGCCTTATCCCGCAGAACCACAAAGCCCATTGTGGTACTCAACGGGGGCAAAACAGCCGGCGGTGCAGCTGCGGCAGTGAGCCATACGGCAAGCCTTTCGGCCAGCGGCGTCATCGTAAGCGGCGCCATGGCCCAGGCCGGCGTTGTGGAGGCCAATGGATTCTATCAGCTGACCGACTATTGCAAAACCCTGGGCATGTATCCTGAAATACCTGCCAAAGGCGGAAACCGCCTGGCTGTTTTAACCTACACCGGTGCAGCAGGGATTGTTTCAGCCGATATCATGGACAGACACAACCTGAAATTGTCGAAACTTGATACCGCTACCCTGGATGCTTTGCAGACCGTTTTCCCGGAATGGATGCCGCCGTCCAATCCCGTGGATATGTGGCCCGGTATCATTCTGAACGGATCTAAAAAAACCTATGGCAAGGCAATGGAAGCGGTCTGCGCCGATCCAGGAGTGGATGCGGTGTTTGTCCATTGTTTTGCCGGCGGGTTCAGTCTTGAAACCGATCTTGACATGATGGCCAAAACAGCAAAACAAGCCGGCAAACCAATGGTCTGCTGGATATCGGGTGAACGGGACCGGGTGTATCAGTTCCAGGTATCGGCACAAAAAACAGGCGTACCCGTATTCAGGGAAGTGATGCGGGCAGTGGAATGTCTTGGAATACTGCTGAACCGTCCCATGGTGAATGAAACAGCTGAACGGCCGGATCCTTCAGAACAGATCCGCCGGCTGAAAAACGATTCCCGCCTGCATGTGCTGACATCGGAAAACGGCCCGCTGGATGAATATGTATCCAAACAGGTGCTGGGTGCGTGCGGCATTCCGGTGGTGGAAGAGAAACAGGTGACATCTCTTGCAAAAGCCCGGCAGGCCGCCGCCGGTTTCGGGTTTCCCCTGGTGGCCAAGGGCATGGTTCCGGGGGTATCGCACAAAACGGAATCCAACCTGGTCTACCTGGGCATCGCATCAGAGCAAGCCCTTGAAACAGCCGTGACAACGCTTTTGCAGACCATGGAGGGCCACGGCAGTATCCTGATCCAGAAACAGGTTCTGGGAAAAATTGAACTGGTTGCGGGTTTTGTCAGAAATCCCCGGCTGGGTCCCTGTGTCATGTGCGGACTGGGCGGGGTGTTTGCCGAAGCCCTCAATGACACGGTGTTCGGGGTAGCCCCGCTGACGCTGCCGGATGCGGTACAGATGATTGACCGGCTGAAATGCCGCAATATGCTGGAGGGGTATCGTGGATTTGATCCGGTGGACAAAAGTGCCCTGGGCAGTATCCTTGTAACCCTGGGGGATCTGGGATGCGCTTATCCGGGCATTCAGGAAATCGACATCAATCCCTTGATCATACACAAAGGAAGTCCCATTGCAGTGGACGGGTTGGTGGTGCTGGCGCAGAGGATGGAATCCGAATGATCCTCAGGCAGCTTTGTCTTTTCCTGATGAAAAAAGATCCATTACAGTCTTGATGACTTCACCTATGACAATGGCATATTTTGCCATGGAATCCGCCGTCTCATTAATGGTTAAAACCGTATCAGTTGTCTCATGGGAGATGGTTCTAACGGCCTCTCCCATTTCATGGGCACTGATTTTCAAGTCATTGCTTATTTGTGCAGTATTTGCGGAAATCTCATTAATGTTCGGAATGATCTGATTAATAGAATCCTTGTTAATCAAAAATGTGGCCTTAACTTCCGTGATGAGGCTGTTAAGGTTCCTCAACGCCACAAAGGCGTAACCGCCAATCACCAAAATTAAAATAAAAACAATAAAAATTCCCAGTTGATTGAGCGTAATGGATGCCTGCATACAGTTGTCCTTTTTTTGTCCTTTTTTAATTTTCCATTTTAAAAATATTTTGTATTAAATCCCAGTGCTATGCTTTTTTATCTTTATCTTTTTTATCTTTATCTTTCAGATTTTCTTTTACATCCTCAGCAGCCTCCTGACCCGTTTCGCGCAACCGGTCTGCCTTTTCTTTAGCAGAAGCAGATACTTTGCTTTTGGCGGAAGCGATATTATTCTTGAAATCCTTTATGGTTTCGGATGTCCGGTCAGTAATAATCTGCCGTGTTTCCCTTCCGGATTTCGGGGCGAACAATATACCAGCCACAACCCCTATGGCAGTGCCTATACCTGCGCCTATGGCCATGTTTTTGGCTCTGGTCTGCCGTACGGTTCTGGTGCGTGCAATCCGGATTTGTTTCGCTTGACTTGCCAGGTTGTTTAATATCATGGCGTACCCTCCTGTCTTGATCAAATTTTCCCACATGATTTTTCCCCTTATATAACGATTCGGTAATATTCACGTGCTATACGCGATTTTAAGAATCCATTTTCAATATGCTTTTTGGCTATCGGAAAGGCAATGGGTACAATTATGTATTTTTGTACATCCAGATCCTGTATTGAGACAATATTAATCAATCTGCACAGGTTTTGAAACAGTGTCATATACGCAAAACTGATACTGAATATCTGTGTTTCGTTAACGGGCCGCACCGGGTCTGTCGCAATTATTAGGGCATACGCGCTTGACATTTCACAAATCCGGCAAATCATTTGGTGCAGTATCTATGTTTTCCTGAAAGGAAAAGACAAATATGGCAACAACCGACATGTGGAATGCGCAATTTATTGAGGCCCAGTATAAAAAATGGAAAGATGATCCAAACGCCGTTGCCCGGGACTGGCAGTTTTTCTTTAAAGGATTTGAGATCGGTGATAACGGGCCGGCAGAAGAAGAAACCGCCTGCACACCGGATGCAGCCCTGCAGCAGTCCCGTGTGGAATCACTGATATACCGGTACCGTGACCTGGGCCACCTGATGGCGTGCATGGACCCGCTTTCTTTTTGCCCCACGGACCATCCTTTGCTGAACCTTGGCGCATTCGGCCTGTCGCCGGACCAGTTGGATACTTTTTTTTACACCCGCAGGTTTTCCGATTCAGGTCAGGCACGGCTCAGGGACATTATCAACCGGCTTACGGAAACCTATTGCCGTTCCATCGGCGTGGAATACATGCACCTGCAGGACCCGGCGGAAAGACGGTGGCTCCAGGAAA
>JAABSS010000083.1 GCA_011390235.1 Desulfotignum sp. | reverse complement strand
AATCCAGATCTGATGCCTCTTGTTCCAATGAAACAGGATAAAAACATATTGATCATGGAACTGTTTCATGGTCCGACACTGTCATTTAAAGACATAGCCATGGGATTTTTAATCAATGTCATGGATTATCTGCTGGCCGGAAAAAATGAACACTTGAACATTGTTCTTGCTACCACCGGTGATACAGGCCCTGCTGCCGCTTTTGCTTCGGCCGGGAAATCAACCATCGACTGCTGGCCGCTGTATCCTGCCGATATGATCTCTCCGGAACAGGAACGGCAGATGACAACCCTCCACCAGGACAATATTCATCCTTTCAGTGTCACACACTGTAAAGATGGCGGGGACGACCTTGATGTGGTTGTGGCAGGTCTTTTTTCAAAACCAGGAATCCAAAAAAGCCTGGAGTTGTCAAGTGTTAACTCCATCAACTGGTGCCGGGTCATGTTCCAGGCCGTCCACTATGCTTATGGATATTTCAGAGCATGTTCCCAAATTGGTGAACCAATAGATTTTTGTGTTCCCAGCGGGGCTTTTGGAAACCTGTTTGCCGGTTTCCTTGCAAAATCCATGGGTATCCCGATCCGGAAACTCATTTGCGCCAACAACAGAAATCAAACCCTCCACAGGGTAATTTCAACAGGGGAGTTTGTGAAAAAAGATCTCATCCAGACAGTTTCATCGGCTATTGATATTGTATTGCCGTATAACTTCTGGCGGTTTTTATATTTTGTTTCCGGATGCAGTTCTGAAAAAACAAAGAACTGGATGAATGAATTTGATAAATACGGGCGGATCTGTATTGATGAAAAGACATTGGCAACAATATCATCATCTTTTGATTCCTGCTCCATTACAGATGAAATAACACTGGCAACCATTAAACAGACCTGGGAAAATGAAAATTACCTTTTAGACCCCCATGGGGCCGTTGCTCTTGCCGGAGCCAAAGCGGTGAATGACAAAACCGGTATATCCATAAAAACCATTTGCCTTGCTACAGCCCATCCGGCCAAATTTCCGAAAATCCTGCAACAGGCCCTGCAGCTTAACCAAATGGCTGAGCTTCCTCATCAGGCGTTTCACAACACGTTGACTGCAGCAGCCAAACTGCAGCAGGACAGGAGTGTCTGCAATTTGGGACAGCTTGAAAAAAATCTGACCCATGCCATGCAGAAAACAATTAACAAGTAAAGGATGAGATATCGTGGCAGATTATACCCAGCTAGCACATAAAGATATCCAGGAAATCTTATCACATTATAATCTTTGCGAACCATCTGAGGTCAAGTCCATGGCCGGCGGACAGGCAAATACAAGTTTTAGAATCGTCTGTGGAACCCAAACGTATATTTTATCTGTCTGTGATGAAAAGAATCCTGACGAAATAGATATTTTGATACAGGTGCTCCTCTATCTTAAGGAAAACAATTTTCCAACCAGCAGACCGGTACTGACAAAATCAAGAGCCCCTTTTGTGATACATGAAAATAAACCGGTTTACGTCAAAGAATACATGGAAGGCCAGGTTGTAGAACACTTGTCTGCCGGTATGGTTTATGAGGCAGGAAAAATGATGGCCCAATTACACCAGATTCCATCACCGGATTGCATACCGAAAAAATTTCCTTATGGAAAAGAAGCATTTCATTCTGTTACAGACACCGGAATGGAACACCCTTATATCCCGTGGTTGAAACAAAAAAATGATTACATCAGATCTCATCTGGCGGAAGATACTAAAAAAGGATTTATCCACGGAGATATTTACTGGGACAACCTGTTGTTTGAAGGTGGTTGTTTTAGGGCACTTCTTGATTTTGAAGAGGCAAGTGAATACTATCTAATGTATGATATTGCAATGACCTGCGTGGGATGCTGTTCAAAAAACGGGCGGTTTGATAAGAAAAAAATCAGATCCCTGATTGATGGTTACCAGTCCATTCAAAAGATATCATCGATCGAAAAAAAACAATTCCATGTGTTTGCGTTATATGCGGCGGTTGCCGGATCCTTCTGGCGGTTCCGGCAGTACAATATAAAATTTAACGGGCATGAAAAAGCAGACTCGTACAAAGAACTCGTTTCTTTGGCTGAACAAGCCCTGGAATTAAACTGGGACGAGTTTTTTATCGGATGATATCAAATAGAAATTTTAGAGGCGTGAGACCATGGCTGTCCGGTTAACAGATCTGATTCCGTTCCTGTTTGTATTTTTGTGGAGTACCGGATTTATTGCAGCCAAATATGCACTGCCCTATATTGAACCGTTTTATCTCTTGTTCACCCGAGCAGCGATTACTGTTGCTGTTTTTCTTCTGCTGTGCCTGGCGTTCCGGGTCCGGGCATTGACTCCCAGGCAGGCCGGACAACAGATGGTGACAGGATTTCTGGTTCACGGCACCTATCTTGGCGGCGTGTTTGCCGCCATTAAATGGGGGATGCCCGCCGGCATCACCGCCATGGTGGTGGGGGTGCAACCGGTCCTGACTGCATTGCTCGGACGGGCAGCCCTGGGTGCAAGGCTGCGGGCAATCCAGTGGTTCGGACTGGCGCTGGGTCTGGGCGGCGTCACCCTGGTTTTGTGGAGCACCCATCAGCATGAGCATATAAATCTGAACGGGCCTTCGGTCATGGCTGCACTGGCTGCCCTTTTCGGTATATCCATCGGCACGGTTTACCAAAAACAGGTGGGCAAGGGAATCAATCTGATTGCGGGATCCTTCTGGCAGTATATCGGTATGCTGCTTTTGATGGCATTAATGGCCTGGTCATTTGAATCACGCACAGCTGTCTGGTCCATGCAGCTGGTCCTGTCTCTGGCATGGCTGGTGTGCGCCCTGTCAGTTACAGCCATCCTGTTGCTGATGTATATGATCCGGGAGGGGGAGACCGCCAAAGTGGCCAGCTATTTTTATCTGGTCCCACCAATGGCGGCTGCTGAAGCCTGGGTCCTGTTTGGAGAATCACTGAGTATTCTGTCCATGGCCGCCATTGCTGTGACTGTGGTCGGGGTCTACCTCGTTGTGAAAAAAACCAGTCAGCAGCTATGATCCGGATATTGATTCCAATCTCAATATTTTATTCAGCCGGTTGAACAAGGGCTGATTTATGCAGGCAAAATTTAATTTATAATCCAAATTTGAAAGTGAATTTTAATTTCCATGGACACTACCTGCCAGGATCAAAATACCGGATCTCATACTTGTAGCCCTGTTCCACCAGAAACAACTGGCGGTTCAATGCAAATTCCTGTTCGTCCGTGCCCTTGGATACCAGGGTATAAAACCGGGACAGCTTTTCCTTGGGCCGAAGAATCCGCCCAAGGCGCTGGGCCTCTTCCTGGCGGGAGCCGAAGGTGCCGGAAATCTGGATCATGACATTGGCATCGGGCAGGTCAACAGCAAAATTGGCCACCTTGGAAACAACCAGTACCCGGCAGGTTCCTTTCTTAAAGTCCTCATACAGTTTTTCCCTGTCTGGATGCCTGGTTTTCCCGGTGATCAGGGGTGCATCCAGGGCAACGGCTATGGTTTCCAACTGGGAAATATACTGGCCGATGATCATGATGCTGTCATCCGGGTGATTGGCAATGAGTTCTCTGGCAATGTCTATCTTCAGGGAATTTTCCGATGCAATGCGAAACCGCTGCCGTTTGGGGGCCAGGGCATATTGCACCTCTTCATCCGGGGGAAGGGAAACCCGGTACTCCGTGCAGAAAGCTTCTGCAATAAATCCCTTGTTCTCCAATGTTTTCCATGGAATATCATACCGCTTGGGACCGATCAGGGCAAATACGTCGTCCTCTTTCCCGTCTTCCCGAACCAGGGTGGCGGTCAGCCCCAGCCGCCGTTTGGCCTGTATGCCGGTGGTGGCCCTGAAAACCGGGGCCGGCAGCATGTGAACCTCATCGTAAATAATCAGTCCCCAGTTGTTTTGACTGAAAATTGTAAGATTGTGCATGGGTTCTGTCTTATTTTGACGATACGTGAGCATCTGATACGTCGTGATGGTCACGGGTTTTATATTTTTTTCAAGTCCTGTGAATTCTCCGACAGCATCCGGATCAAGGTTGGTTTTTGCCAGCAGTTCATTACGCCATTGGTAGACCGAAACATTATTGGTGGAAATGATCAATGTATGCCCGGCTATCTTCGAAATAACCCCCAGCCCGATAATGGTTTTTCCTGAACCACAGGGCAGGACAATGATACCGTTTCCCCCGGAAGATCGCCCTCCCTGGTAAAAAATATCCACGGCTTCTTTTTGATAGTCCCGAAGTGCAAAGGCGTTTCCCGCAGTGTCCACATCTTTGAGGGCCAGGGCCAGGGCATCGCCGGTCACATATCCGCACAAATCTTTAACAGGATATCCGGCCTTGACCAGGGCTTGTTTGACATTTCCCCGCTGGTCGGTTTCCACCAGCCACCCGTCTGTGACAGATTCTTTCCAGAAACCGGCCAGATTTTCATTTCGGCTTATTCGGTGTAAAATGACCTTATCAAAGACCTGCAGCCGCAGCCGGTCGGGGGATTCTTTTTTCAGGACCAGCCGGCCGTACACCCCGTACCATTCTTTTATATCCGACAATACATTCCCCGGCAGTTCATACCGGGAAAACCGGTGCAGACCATCCAGGATTGTCTCAAAGGCAATATCCAGGGCTGCGGCATTCCACATGGACAACGGACTGACCTTGTAGGTGTGGATATATTCCGGGGATTTTACAAGTTCGGCAAAAAGAGCCAGAAAATCTCTGCAAGGGCCGTACTCAGGATGCGCTGTTTCCAGCATCAGGGTCCGATCGCTTTGAATGATCAGGGGACCGTCCAGCGGCAGTGTTGTCACGACAAAACGTCCTCGATCTTGATTCGATAGTTTTTTCGGAGATCTTTCAAAATAGCGGCCACTTTTTTCTTGTCTTCCGACCCGTAGCTGATTGTCATTCGTTCCTTGTCAACTTCAACAGGACATTTTCCCTTGACCAGTGCTTTGACAAATATTTCAAGGATATGCACCTTCTGAAAATAGAGGGTCACAAATGTCTTTTGTTTTATAATCACCTGTTCTTTGACGACTGGTTTTTGTTCTTTCGCGGCTTTTTTCAGGTATCTGCTGGACATTCCCTTTGGAGTCGGTGACAGTTTTGTGTTGGTATGCTTGATTTCAACCGGTGCCCGGACCGCGTTTTCCAATTTTTCCAGCACCCTTTCAGGGGAACTGACAAGACAAAGATCCCTGGAAATTTTTTCTACCACAAAATTATTGGCAAACGTTGGGGGGGATTTTGCTTC
>JAABSS010000082.1 GCA_011390235.1 Desulfotignum sp. | reverse complement strand
TTTTTCCCACAAAGGGCCGGGAACTTACGGGCGGCATATTGGCGGTTTCCGAGACAAATCTGGACAGGTTCAGCAGTTTTTTGAGGTTTTCTTCAGACATGCACTTTTTTTTCATCTTCAGGGCCAGGATCGGGATGATGGCGGTGAGATCCGCATTGCCGCAGCGTTCCCCATACCCGTTGATGGTGCCCTGGACCATGCCGGCACCGGCATGCACGGCATTGACCGCATTGGCCACGGCCATGGCGCAGTCGTTGTGGGTATGAATCCCGAAACAGATGCCGGGGTGGTCCTTGAAGTAGTCCATCACAGACCTGACGATCTCATCTATTTCACAGGGCATGGCCCCGCCGTTGGTGTCACACAGTACCAGGGTGCGGGTGCCGCCTTCCAGGGCCGCTGCCAGCGTATCCAGGGCATACTGCGGGTTGGCCTTGTACCCGTCGAAAAAATGTTCTGCATCATACATCACTTCCCGGTCATGGGAGAGCAGGTGGGCCACACTCTGCCGGATCATGTCCAGGTTTTCTGCCAGGGTGTTATCCATGATCTGTGTGACATGCAGGCCCCATGATTTGCCGAAAATGGTGATGATTGGGGCTTCTGAGTCAATGAGTGCCGCAAGGTTGGCATCGCTATCACAGGTTGTGCCCGGCCGCCGGGTGGCACCGAAGGCCGCCACCTTTGCATGGTTAAAGGAGATCTTTTGTGCCAGCTCAAAAAAATGGGCTGCCCCGGGATTGGAGCCGGGCCATCCGCCTTCAATATAATGAATGCCGGCATCATCCAGTCTTCTGGCGATTTTTATTTTGTCTTCCGGAGAAAAAAAGATGTTTTCCCCCTGCATCCCGTCCCTGAGGGTGGTGTCGTATAGTTTTACTGAATCCATTTTATTTCCCCATTTCTCTTGCCAGGGCAATGGCCCCTGTGCTGGCAATTTCAATGATGCCCATGGGTTTTAGCAGAGACAAAAACGCCTGGTGCTTGCCGCTGTCCCCTGAGATCTCCACTGTGTAGTGGGCATGTCCCACATCCACGACCCGGCACCGGAAAATATCCACAATGCGCAAAATTTCCGCCCGCTTTTCCGGTTTGGCATGAACCTTGACCAGGGCCAGTTGCCGTTCCACATATTTTTTTTCGGTAAGGTCGTTCACTGTGATGACATTGATGAGCTTGTGGAGCTGTTTTTTTATCTGTTCGATGACCTGGGCATCACAGGTGGTGGCCATGGTGATCCGGGATACATCCGGATCATCCGTGGTGGCCACGCTCAACGAATCGATGTTAAAGCCCCTGCCGGAAAACAGGCCGGCAATCCTGGACAATACCCCTGGTTCATTGTCCACGAGAATTGAGAGTAAATATCTGCTGGTTTCCATTGTTATTCCCTTACAGTTGTTGTGTCAAAACCCTTATACCAGAAGCATTTCCGTAAGGCCGCCGCCAGCCGGTACCATGGGATACACCGATTCTTCCCGCTCCACCACAAAATCCATGATCACCGTGCCGGGAGTGTCAAGTCCTTTGCGCAAAGTGTCTTCCACACAGGCCGGGTCTGTGCACCGGAACCCTGCAGCGCCGTATGCTTCCGCCAGTTTTACAAAATCCGGGGCATTTTCGATATTGGTGCAGGCATAGGCCTTGTTGTAGAAAAATTCCTGCCACTGCCGCACCATGCCCAGATACCGGTTGTTGAGGATGACGATTTTCACATCCAGGCAGTTTTCCACCGCAGTCATCAATTCCTGGATGTTCATCTGAATGGAGCCGTCTCCTGCCACATCCACCACCAGTTTGTCCGGACAGGCTGCCTTGGCGCCGATGGCTGCCGGCAGGCCGAATCCCATCACCCCCAGCCCGCCGGAGGTGATAAAATGGTTGGGCAGGTCAAAATGGTAGTACTGGGCGGCCCACATCTGGTTCTGGCCCACTTCCGTGGTGATGATGGCCTGTCCTTTGGTGACTTCCCACAGCTTTTCCACCACAAATTGGGGTTTGATGACATCTGCCTTCTGGTCATATTTGAGGGGAGTGGTCTGTTTCCACTGGTCAATCTGTTCCAGCCACGGGTCCCGCTCCACGGTCAATTCTGCAGGATTTTGTTTTTCCATGAGGGCCAGAATATGTTCCAGCGTGGTTTTGCAGTCCCCCACAATGGGGCACTGCACCGGGATGTTTTTGTGGATGGAGGTGGGATCGATATCGATCTGGATGATGGATGCATGGGGGGCAAATTTTGCAATATTCCCCGTGACCCGGTCATCGAATCTTACCCCCACAGCAATGATCAGATCACAGTGGCCGATGCTCATATTTGCCCGGAAGGTGCCGTGCATGCCCAGCATGCCCAGCCACAAAGGATCTGTGCCCGGAAACGCCCCCAGTCCCATAAGAGATGTGGTCACCGGGATGCGACCCATTTGTGCCAGCCTGGTAAGCTGTTCCGATGCCCGGGATGAAATCACCCCGCCGCCGGCAAATATCACCGGCCTTCTGGCATCTTTGACCATCTGCACCACCTTGGCGATCTGTTTTTTATTGGGGGTATAGTTGGGCTTGTAGGACCGCAGGCGGGGTTCTTCAGGCATCTGAAACTCTATTTCAGCCTGGAGGATATCTTTTGGCAGGTCCACCAGCACCGGTCCCGGCCTGCCGGAACGGGCAATGTAAAAGGCCTCCTGGATGGTGGTTGCCAGCTTGTCCGGGTTTTTCACCAGGTAATTGTGCTTGGTGCAGGGCCGGGTGATGCCCACAATATCCACTTCCTGGAACGCATCATTGCCGATGAGCCCGGTGGGCACCTGGCCGCAGAAAACCACCATGGGAATGGAGTCTGCATGGGCGGATGCAATGCCGGTGACGGTATTGGTGGCCCCCGGTCCTGAGGTGACCAGCGCAACCCCTGTGGTTTTGTGTGCCCGGGAATAGGCATCAGCCGCATGTACCGCCCCCTGCTCATGGCGCACCAGGATGTGGCGCAGGTCATCGTGGCGGACAATCTCATCATGGATGTCAATGGTGGCCCCGCCGGGATAACCGAAAATGGTGTCAACTCCCTGGGCTTTTATCATTTTAATCAGAATCTGGGCCCCTGTCAGTTTCATTGTAATCTCCTGTTTCATTATTGAATAATGGCTCCCTGTCCGGCGGAAGATACCTGCCGGGCATATCGGGCCATATACCCTTTTGTTATTTTGGGTTCCGGTTTGACCCACCGGGCCAACCGCTCTTGAATTTGGTCTTGTGCAACCATCAGCGTAATGCTTTTGGCCGGAATATCAATTTTGATGATGTCGTTTTCCATTACCGCTGCCATGGGACCGCCTGTAGCTGCTTCCGGAGACACATGGCCGATGCAGGCCCCTTTGGTGCCCCCGGAAAACCGGCCGTCAGTGATCAAAGCGCAGGAAGCTCCCAGGCCCATGCCGGCAATGGCGGACGTCGGGGTGAGCATCTCCCGCATGCCGGGCCCGCCGGATGGGCCTTCATACCGGATCACCACCACATCTTTGGGGTTGATTTTTCCCCCCAAAATAGCGGCAGTGGCGTCTTCTTCCGAGTCAAACACCCGGGCAGGACCCTGGTGCACCAGCATCTCTTCCACCACAGCCGACTGTTTGACCACACACCCTTCCGGTGCCAGGTTGCCGAACAGAACCGCCAGTCCGCCCCGGGTATGATACGGGTCGGCCACAGGCCGGATAACTGCCGGATCCAAAACAGTAATCCCGACAAGGTTTTCAGCAACTGAGCGGCCGGTGGCAGTGAGACAGGATGTATCCATCAGGTGGTGGTCTGCCAGTTCTTTCATCACCGACTGGATGCCGCCTGCCTGGTCCAGGTCCTGGATATGGTCCGGCCCTCCCGGGCTCAAAGAACAGATATGCGGGGCTTTTTCACTGACTTGGTTGATCATGGCCAGATCCAGGGGAATACCTGCTTCATGGGCTATGGCGGCAAGGTGCAGCACGGTATTGGTGGAACACCCCAGGGCCATGTCCACGGTCAGGGCGTTCATGAATGCCCTGGGGGTCATGATTTTATCCGGGGTGATATTTTTTTCCAGCAGCGCCATGATCTGGATGCCGGTTTGTTTGGCCAGGCGGATGCGTTTGGACATGGGAGCCGGGATGGTGCCGTTACCGGGCAGGGCCATGCCTATGGCTTCAGTGAGGCAGTTCATGGAGTTGGCTGTGAACATGCCGGCGCATGATCCGCAGGTAGGGCATGCACAGTCTTCCACAGCAGCCAGATCTTTTTCATCCATCCGGCCGGCCCGCACAGCACCCACTGCTTCAAACACCGACACCAGATCAATTTTTAGTTTCTGGTCAACCGGGTTGCGGCCGGCCAGCATGGGGCCGCCGCTGATAAAAATGGCCGGGATATTGAGCCGGGCCGCTGCCATGAGCATGCCGGGCACAATCTTGTCACAGTTGGGCACCATGACAATGGCATCAAACGGGTGGGCCATGGCAGTTACTTCAATGGAATCCGCAATCAGTTCCCGGGAAGCCAGAGAATAATGCATGCCTGCGTGGTTCATGGCAATACCGTCACACACCCCGATGGTGGAAAATTCCATTGGTGTGCCCCCGGCCATGCTGATGCCGGTCTTCACGGCTGTAACCAGGGTATCCAGGTGCATATGACCGGGAATGAGTTCATTGGCAGCGTTGGCAATGCCGATCAGCGGCTGGCTGATTTCTCTGTCGGTCAGGCCCAGCGCCTTCATCAGGCTCCTGTGGGGTGCTCTTTGCACCCCTTTTGTTGCAATGTGGCTTCGCATGTATCTCTCCTTAAAAGCAAAAAAGCCGTTATCCGCCCCCTGGGGCTGATAACGGCTTTTAACGTCAAACTTGGGTTATGCCACTAGGAGCCCCTTCGTATGGAGGTGGTAATAATCACCTCCACGATAATAATGAGGACTAGTAGTATGGTCAAAAAACCGGGTATCATGTTATATTCACTTTGTTTAAAATTAATTTATTATATATAAATTTTTTCTCTGTCAAGAAAAAAATACGGGGTGGGATAATTAAATTTGACAACCCGGTCAGGGATTGGCTATAGTTTTGGTAAAACACTATGAAAATACAATTACAACGCATTTATTTCAATATTTGTATCCTGCTCCTGATTCTGGCGGCCTCCGGCATGGTTCTCAGTGTTAGTCCATTTTCTTTTGCGGTTTTCACTGCATCTCTTGTGGTCTTTTGCATATGCATAATTATTGTGGTCCATACCCGTAACCGGGACAAGGCTGTTCTGGATCAGGTGCAAAAAGCGTTGC
>JAABSS010000081.1 GCA_011390235.1 Desulfotignum sp. | reverse complement strand
GGGCATGGATAAGATCTGTTTTGGCAAAAACAGCACACCGGGTGGCAATATCAGGTCGCTGCTCCCGGTTTTTCAGGGCTTTTTCACTGATTTCAGCAGATCCTTTCAGAGTAAGGCGCCTGGCCTGCTGGTCCAGAAAACTGCCGGTGCCGGCGGCACAGGAGGTGTTGTGTCTGGCGCCGGTATAATTATTTTGTTTGTCAAACAGGCTCAAAGAAAATTTTTCTCCGCCAATATGCAGCAGGGCATCACAGCCATTTTTGTGAAAAGCCCTGGCAGCTCTGATGACAGCAACCTGCTCATCAAAGCGGTCATGGGAAAAAACAAAAGAAGGGGTGGCATCGGTCACAGCCACATATTGCACAGTGTGCACCGCCTCATGGGACAGCAGGGTGGACAGACAGGATGTGACATCTCCCTGGTGATCAGCTGTGGCCTTATGCAATAACTTTTTATTGTTATCTATTACAGCGATGTTCACAGACACGGATCCAACATCGATACCTACAATTGTATAATCCATTTTACAGTGCTTCATTTTTACAGCGCTTCCTTTACCTGGTTCCAGAATTCCTTAACCCCGTTCATCCAGCCGTCTAAAAACATTTTCTTGTGGTCATTTTTTTCATAGATGGTGAATTGATCAATCCCGTAGCTGCCCATAATGTTATTGAAATATGCGGAAAATCTTGTATCCTGAACCAGTTCATACGTATCTTGCACCTGCAATACGTATAACAGGTCTTCAAAATGGGCGGATTTACCCCATCTTATGCCTTCTTTTCGTCCCAGTTTATAAAATTGTCTGACCCAGTCCTGCTTTTCCTTTTGCAGGCGCATAATGACTTCCGTCATATCAAACTCCTGGGAAAACCGTTTCTGGAACTCTTCTTTTTTCTGGATGGCATCTGTGACCGCATCCTGGAACATTTTTGAAAAATTAAAAGAATCCCGCCATTGTTTGAGTCTTTCATGAAGCATGTCCGGTATGCTCAAAGTGATTTTCTGGGCCATGGGGCTTTCCTTTCACCTTTTACATCTGAAGATGTGTGATACCTTGTTTTATCAAAAAAAAAAATATACTTTTATACGTAATGTTTTTTGCTATACGTGTCAATCTGTTTGTCAACATATCTTGTATTTTCCTTGTAAATCCGATATAAGACAAAAGATTATGATAACCTGTTATATTGAAGCCATCGGCAGTATTTTTACCAAATTCATTGCATCTGTGGGCAGGCTTTTTTTGTTCTTTGCTTCCGGTGTCGGTCAGGTATTTACCCTCTCATTTCAAACGAACAAAATACTGGACCATATCTGGTTTATAGGTGCCAAATCAATTTTTGTCATCCTGCTCACTGGATTGTTCACCGGCATGGTACTGGGACTCCAGGGATATTATACCCTGATAACATTCGGCTCTGAGGCAGCTTTGGGTACCGCTGTTTCGTTAACCCTGATCCGGGAACTGGGACCTGTTTTGACCGCAATCATGATCACTGCCAGGGCAGGCTCAGCCATGGCCGCTGAAATCGGGGTCATGCGCATGTCAGAACAGATCGATGCCCTGTTCACCATGCAGATCGATCCTGTGCGCTTTGTGTTTACGCCCAGAATACTGGCTGCTGTTTTAAGCTTTCCTTTGCTTACCGCACTCTTTGACATGGTGGGCATTTTCGGCGGATACCTGTCCGGATCACTGCTTCTGGGAATAAATGAAGCCGTATACATGGACAGGGTAATTCACAGTGTGAAAATGGCCGATATCTGGGGGGGATTTTTCAAATCCATCGTGTTTGCCATTGTGGTGACCACCATATGCTGCTACCGCGGGTATTATTCCCATGTGAACCGCCAGGGCGAATTCGGGGCAAAAGGCGTGTCTCTGGCAACAACCAACGCAGTGGTGCAGTCCTGTGTCACTATTCTGATCTGCGACTATGTAATTACTTCTTTTCTGGTATAATCCATGACAACACCACCTTTTATTCAATTCAAGGATCTGAAAAAGAAATTCGGGGACCTGGAAGTGCTCAAGGGGATAAATCTGTCCATAACCAAAGGCCAGGTTACCGTGGTTATCGGTAAGAGTGGAACAGGAAAATCCGTCCTGCTCAAGCATATAGTGGGGCTGATCCATCAGGATTTTGGCCAACTGCTGATCCAGGGAGAGCCTTTGGACCGGCTGTCCAAAGAAAAAGCCCGCCAGTTCAAGAAAAAAACAAGCTATATGTTCCAGGACAATGCCCTGTTTGATTTTCTCACCGTATATGAAAACATTGCACTGCCCCTGAAGGAAACTTCAAAAATTGCGGATGCTGTATTGCAGCAAAAGGTACATGCCCGCATGAAACAGCTTGGCATTGAAGGTATTGACAAGAAATACCCTTCAGAACTGTCCGGGGGAATGCGCAAGCGGGTCGCCCTGGCACGGGCCCTTGTGACAAATCCGGAGGTGATATTGTTTGATGAACCCACCACAGGCCTGGATCCCGTACGCAAAAAAAATGTACACACCATGATAAAAGAGTACCAGAAAAAATTTGGATTTACTGCTGTGATCGTAAGCCATGATATCCCGCAGATTTTTGATCTGGCCCAGCACATTGCCCTGCTGGATGAGGGCATTATTCTTTTTGAGGGCTCCGGACAGGAGTTGCTGCACTCCGATATTCCCGAGGTTCAGGCCTTTATACAGGGAAAAGAGAGCATGGCACATGGATAGTTCACATACCAGCCACCAGGCAAAAAAGACCAAAAGGCTGCAGAATATGCAGTATTGGACAAAAATGCATTATTTTCACCCGGGTTCTGAGGACCATATTGTATGAATGAGAAAAAACGAAATTTTTATGTGGGTATCTTTGTTCTTATCGGAATTTTCTGTGCAGGGTACCTGCTCATTGTAATGGGTGACCTGTCCGCTTTTTTCAAAGACCGGTATACTGTGTATGGATATTTTTCCTCTGCATCAGGTCTCAAAAAAAAAGCGGTGGTGGAACTTGCCGGTGTGAAAATCGGTCATGTGTCCGCCATTCGTATAGATACACAATTTCTGGTGGCAAAAGTGGCACTGGATATTGACCGGAAAATTGCCATATCCGAAGACAGCATTGCATCAATCAAAACCGCGGGGATAATCGGTGAAAAATATATTGAAATTCTGCCCGGTGGATCAGATACAATGCTGGCTCATGGAGATGAAATTGAAAATACGGAATCCTCTCTGGATATTGAATCGTTGATCAGAAAATTCATCTTCAGTGAAAATGCCTTGTGATATACCATCAGGTAACAGACTGATGCTTCTTGAAACTATATAATGAAGGATGTACAGCAATATGAAAAAAACATGTCAGGTTCTGTGTATCATCGGTTTTTTGGTTTTTGCGGGCACAGTGTCCATTGCATGGGCAGCTGATGCTGTTGTTGCATATCAAACTGCATCACCGCAGGAAAATGCGGATGCAGTTTCAGGTGGTGACAATGATTTTGGTGATGACCTGTTTGATGAATTTGAAGATGATACACCTGTTACGTCCCGGGTGGCTGATCCCATCTATTATTTTAATTATGCCATGTATACGGTGAATGACAGGCTGTATTTTTATGCGCTCAAACCCCTTGCCAAAGGGTATAAGGCTCTTGTGCCCACACCGGCCAGAAGAGGCATCCGCAATTTTTTCCATAACCTGCTCTTTCCTGTCAGGTTTGTCAACAACCTGCTCCAGGGAAAACTGCACCAGGCATCTGATGAAATCGGTATATTTTTTGTCAATTCAACCGCCGGTATACTGGGGTTCAACCAGGTGGCCCAGAAACACCTGGATATGCACACAAAAACAGAAGATCTGGGACAGACTTTGGGCACTTATCACATCACAGAAGGATTTTATCTGGTGCTGCCGGTCTTCGGGCCTTCCACCTTACGGGACACCGTGGGCAGGGTAGGGGATTATTTTATCACCCCGCTCAATTATGTGGAACCCTGGGAGCTTGATACCGGGCTTGGCATACTTGACATCGTCAACCGGACATCCTTTCGCATCGGTGATTATGAGGACTTGAAAGCAGCATCCCTTGATCCATATACCGCCATCAAAAATGCCTATATCCAGAACCGGAGATCACAGGTCAAACATTGACCGGGAACAGATCGTTGCGGCGGGAAGGCAGAAAATAGCGCATCCTGTGGGACCGGACATGGCAGAGCAGTGCAGGGTCCAGATCCACAATATGCAGATGATTTTTACAGGCCATGGATTTGGAGACAATATGTCCATCCGGACCGATAACCAGAGACAGGCCGGGAAAATCCAAGCCTGCGCCATTGTCTCCGGCCTGGTTCACGGCCGCGATAAAGACCCCGTTGTCAAAGGCCCGGGCCGGCAGATGCCGCATCCAGGATGTGTGTTTTTCCGCTGGTGTCCCCCTGGGCGATGCATGGGGCAGGACAATAAGATCCACACCCTGCATTGCCATGGCCGTGGATAATTCCGGAAAATGCGCATCATAGCACAACTGGATGCCGAAGGTGATGCCGGCATGTACAAACACCGGAATTGTATATCCAGGGGTAAAAATTTCCTGTTCACTGGGGGCGATGTGCAGCTTATGGTATTTGCCGGGTACGGTGCCTGGAATAAATACCAGATGGGATGCAAAGGTCTTTTTCGCAGTATCCGCTTTTTCAGCAAGTCCTGCCAGGATTGCCAGATTCAGCTGATCCGATATGTCTTGGAAGCGCTGGACAAGACAGTTATCAATGGCCCTGGCATAATCTGCAATCTTGCGGCCGGTGGCATAACCGGTGAGATTCATTTCCGGAAATACCACTATATCGGCTTTTTTTTCAGCAGCCTTGTGGATGAGACCGAGGCAGTTGCCCAAATTTTCATCCCATCTGCCCACCGGGCAGTTGGTGGACACAAGACACAGTTTCACCGGCCTCATAACTTGAAATTGGCGGAAATTTTAAATACCCGGGTGGCCGGCAGGTTCAATATGGGATGGACACCGGTTTTTTTGGATATGTCATCAAGATGGTTCTGGATCAGTTCCCGGGAAGGGGCGATAAAGGTAAACCAGATGTTGAAGAGATGCTCCCGCATGTAATTGTGGGTGACCCCGGGATACGCATTGACCGTGTGCGTAAAAAGATCGATTTTTTCTTCTGCAACCTTTGCCGCACAAAGGGTGGAGTAATATCCGAGCCGGTCCGGGCTGAAATTGCCGCCGATGCGCCGGATAAGGGATTTTTCCTTCATCAGGCGAATCCGGTCCATGAGCATCTTTTCTGTTAATCCCA
>JAABSS010000080.1 GCA_011390235.1 Desulfotignum sp. | reverse complement strand
AAATATAGTTAAAATATATAAAGATTACAAATATTTATGCTTTTGAGTCAGCTTCTGGCACAAAATTTGTAATATTTCTTTACCAAGCCCTATCACAACAACAAGCCCTGTTACAACAACAAGAAGATGCCGTTCTGTTCAGAAAGTACCGGCCAGAGCAGGACATACCTGAGGAAAAAGATGCATATCACTGAAGGGATTATCACTGGGGGAAGCGCCATTGGATATACCGGGGCCGGACTGGCCCTGGCCTGGTACGGCAGCAAAAAAATGAAACAATTTGCCGCGGCCTTTCCAAACAAACGTCCCCTGCTGGGTATGGCAGGCGCACTGATCTTCTTTGTCTCTCTGATTCCCATACCCGCTTTCACAGGAACCTGCTCTCACCCCTGCGGTACTCCCTTTATTGCCATTCTTTTCGGTCCGGCCATTGCCATCGCCCTGACCGGAGGCACCCTGCTCCTGCAGGCTGCATTTTTTTCCCACGGCGGATTTGGAACCTGGGGGGCGAATGTGATTGCACTGGGTCTGTTTGGCAGCCTGGGAGGCTGGGGGTTTTTTTGGATGGCAAAAAAAATCGGTCTTCCTCTCTGGTTTGCAGGCCTGGCAGGCGGTCTTATCGGTAATCTGATGGTATATGCCGGTTCCGGTCTGATCCTGGCAGGGGAACTTGCCGGAGCGCCTGACCCGCAGTATGCCTTTACAGGCTATCTTGCCGTAATATATGGTGCGTACCTTCCCACTCAGGTGCCCATTGCCATCGGTGAAATGGCGATCACCGGCATGGCGCTGCAATATATATACAAACAGCGCCCTGAGGTGCTGGCCGATCTGGGCCTTGTTCCTTCTCCGGCCTCCCGGGCTGCCAAAGCGGCCGGTATCGCCTTACTGTCAATTTTTCTCACTCTTTTTTTCTGGTGGGTATCTGTGAAACCGATCGCTGCTGCCAACAGCCCGGATGGGAATATTCCCAAGGAAAACCAGATGACTGAAGAGACGATACAGCCGAAAAAAACATTTACAGGGATGGATGAGGCTGTCAATGAAACGCTGGCTGAAGAGGCCGGTCTCACCCCCAGATCCCCTTACATAGATATTGAATCAATGGGTGATCTTTGGAATGCCCTTCTGCTTTCAAGCGGTGCTGTCTGCGGATTCATTTTCGGCCGCTGGTGGCATCTGATCGGTCATAGAGACAGGGAGGATTATGCCGCCTGACACGTTGGAAAAACGCATACAGCATTATCATGAAAGCCGCTTCTTTTACGGTCTCCATCTTATGGATGCCCGGTTCAAGCTGGCTCTGCTGTGTACTGCCGTGGCAATGAATATTTATTTTGCCGAGATACGGCTTTCCATCTTTCTGTTTCTGTTGGGAACTGCCCTTGCTGCCTGGTCACGGATTCCTGTCCGCCTCTTTCTGCTATTCTTCATCCTTCCTGCCTGGTCAACGGCTGTAGTGATTTTGGGATTTTCCGCCGGATTCGGCGTGACTCCCGCGGCGGTTCTCGGACCTGTCACCTTTTATCAAGAAGGCTTTCAACTCGGGTTGTCTGCTGCAGCCCGGGTCGCCTGTGACATGTCGTGGATGGCTGCCGTATTTTTGACAACACCGTTCAATGCGCTTCTAAATGCATTGAAATGGTTCCGGGTACCTGTCATCTTTCTTGAAACCCTGGCCATGGGATATCGCTACATTTCTCTGCTGATGAATGGATTTCATACAATGAGACATTCTGCCCAGGTACGGGGAGGTCTTACAACCTACAGACACAAGCTTCGGACAACCTCCAGAATTCTGGCGCAGGTCTTTTTGAGATCTTATGACCGGGCCGTGAGGATCCAGGAAGCCATGGTCAGCCGGGGAGAATATGCAGGCAGTAACGGCGGAACAAACCCGGTCCAGACAGACCCGTTTACTGCGCAATGCCCCAACCAGTGCGACATTACACCCGATTACAAAAATGCATCTCTACCGGTGGTCAGTTGTTCGAGCCTGAGCCATTATCTCAGTGGTACCGTCGTACTGAAAGATATTTCCTTTACCGTTGATAAAAATGAACTGGTGGTTCTCTGTGGCGCCAATGGTGCCGGAAAAACCACACTTTTGAAATTGCTCAGCGGCATTGAAACTCCCACCCGGGGCCGAATTTATCTGGAAGGGCAACTGCTTGACAAAAAAATGCGAAACCATATCTTCCGTCATGTCGGATTCCTCTGTCAGGACCCCGATAATCAGCTTTTTTGCACCCATGTGCGTGAAGATGTCAGTTACGGCCCTGCCAATCTGAATTTTCCGCCGGAAATGGTCACCCGGCTTACGGATACGGCAATGGAACTCATGGGGATATCAGATCTTGCAGACCGGCCCATCCACCGGCTGAGTTACGGACAGATGAAACGGGTCGGACTGGCAGGCCTGATTGCCATGAAGCCCCCCCTGCTTCTGCTCGATGAACCTTTTGCCAATCTCGATCCTGCTGCTTCCCGTCAGCTGGTCCACCACCTGCGTCATTTAAACGGCCATCACGGCTATACGATCATTGTTGTCACCCATGATATGAATCTTGCTGCCCGGCTGGCCCGGAGAATTATCATTCTTGACAACGGGAGAATGGTGGCAGACAATGATGCCCGGAGCATTCTGACCGATGCGCCGCTGTTACGGCGGTCAAGACTTGAAACACCGATCCTGACCAGGATGTTTCAGCGGATATTGACTGATCCGACCCACTGTAGCAAAATTCCGTTGACCATTGATGAAGCCATTTTGTTTCTGCAAAATCATTCCATCTGCCGAAGTCCTGCTTCTGCAATCGATACCCCATTTATCCAGTCGGACGATCTTTTTACTGATAGCAACAGAGAGGATATCTAATGAAAATCACACAAATTGCCGGTTTTTTGGGTTGCGGTAAAACAACCCTGCTGTTGAAACTGTCCCGGGTGCTGCAGGGAGACAAAGAGCGAAAAGTCGCCCTGGTGGTCAATGAAATTGGAGAGATCCCGGTTGACGGTAAAATCATGGAAGAAAGCGGGATGCAGGTCAAGGATATCGGCGGCGGCTGCATTTGTTGTGAGGTGGCCTCAAGTTTTGCCAAAACCCTTGCCGAGCTGTACCGGCTCTACAAACCCGACCATGTGCTGGTAGAGCCCACCGGCGTTGCCGTACCTCACCAGGTGAAGCTGGCTGCCAAAATGGGCGGCCGTGATGCAAAGATCAGCATGGGGCCCGCCATTGTTCTTTTTGATGCCACCCGCCCGGCAGAACTGCTGGACATGGATATGCTCGGTCAACTGGTAACCACCCAGTTAAAAGATGCGGACATTATAGCCATCAGCAAAACCGATATAGTGGATGCCCGGGGTATCAGCCAGTCGTCGGAACGGATAAGGAACTACAATACCAAGGCCCAAATTGTGACCCTTTCCTCTATAAGGGATATCGGCATCAACGAACTTGTCCAGCAGATCCTGGACTGGGAGGAGTAAATCCGCATGGAACCTGAAAACAAAACAGTACCCGGATGTTACACAGAGCACGGAGTCAGCGGGTATGGCGTGGCCGCCAGGTTGAGCCGGACAGATCCCATGGATACCTTGTTTGTCAAAACTACGGCCGAAGAGATGATGATGGTCATTGCCCAAAAATGTATGGATGCGGGTGCCCGGTGCATAGGTCACATAAAATCCCATATCCGCACAGAAGCCGGGACCATCAAAGCAGACACCATCGGGGTCAGACACGGAACCTTTTCCAACGGAAAACTTGCGCACCCGGTAAAGGATTTTTACATTGCCATCAACAGCATTGTTCAGGGGATCAAGGAAGATATGGTAAAAAAAGCGACACTGGATGGACTTCATGACGTGGCCGTGGGAAAAGGGCTCATGGTGGTGAAGGAAAAAGAGCATGCATATTTTGATGAATTTGATTTTGTCACATCAAAACAGGCATATATCAAACAACTCAAAGATCAATTGTCTCTGGATGAGTAATCCGGGATTCAGGAAGAACCCATGAAACTGGTCAGTATATCCGGAACATTTGAAAGTGGCAAAACGACCGCCATCAAGTCCCTTATAACGATCCTTTCAGGGCGTGGCTTCCGATGTGCCGTCATTGTCAACGAAGACGGCAAAGAAACTTATGATCCGGATTTTATCCATCAGCACCAGGTAACCGTCGAATACCTGCGTGGCGGGTGACTGGGCTGTTCCCTAGCTGCCGGTCTGGTAGCACTCAAAAAAAAGATCAAGCGGTCAGTAGATCCGGATTTCCTCTTTCTTGAACCATCGGAAATGATCGTCACAAAGGAGCTTAAAGAGGTTGTTGCCATGGGGTTAAGAGATATCCGCTACACCATAGGCCCCTTTGTCACACTGATTGACGGGCCTGACTTTTTCTTTCACTGGGAAGCAAGGCCCGGGCTGATCAAAGGGCATATCCAGGAGGCCGACTCCATTGCCATCAGCAGGGCAGACCGGATAGATTCAGGAAAAACTGAAACCATTTGCGCCACCCTGAACATACAGGGCCAAAATATTCTGGTGCTGGATCATCAGAACAGTTCGGTAATCGGTGCCCTGGCACAGCAGATCATGTCAGATCAAATAACAAACGGAAAACACAAAATGTAAATGGCATGCAGTTAGAAACCAAAACATTGAGGAGGTACATCATGACAATGACATCGTTAGAAAGAATCGGAACAGTTTTACAGGGCGGCATACCGGATCGCGTTCCGGCAGCACCACTGGTCTGCGGGGCTTCCAGACGGGTTTACGGTATCACCTATGCAGAATGGACCCAGGACGGGGAACTGGCTGCAAAATGCATGGTCCAGGCCCAGGATCTCATCGGATTTGACGGGATTCTTGGTTTGGTGGATCTCTCTGTGGAGGCAGCGGATTTCGGTCAGGAAATGGTGTATCCCATCGAAGATACGGCCCATCCCAATTATGACAACCCCTTTATCAAATCCCCGGATGATTATGCCAAGGTCGAACGGATCGATGTGGCAAAGGCTCCCCGCATGCAGCAAGCTCTCAAATACATGGACATCGTTTGCAATGAAAAGGCAAAAGATACCGCTGTCATGGGGTTTGTTTATGGACCCCTGGGTATTCTCAACATGATGCGGGGTGCTGAAAACCTTTTCAGAGACTGTTATAAACATCCGGAAGCTGTCATTGCCGCTGAAGAAATTATCACCGATGTGTTGATCGACTATATCCGGGCGTATGCCAAAACAGGCGTGCATGCCATTGTACTGGATACCCTGTTTGCATCTCAGTCCATCATGAGCAAGAAAATGTGGACTGCTACTGAAGCGGAATTCACCAAGCGGCTGGCCGATGAAATCCGTG
>JAABSS010000079.1 GCA_011390235.1 Desulfotignum sp. | reverse complement strand
GGCCAAAGAATTTTCAAAAAAACTGGCTGTGGAATCCAAAGACAATGCGGGAGTTAAAGCCTATAAATCCATGGGAACCCCCATGCTGGTGGATATTATGAATGGTGTCGGGGGATTTCCTTCAACGTACTGGAAAAAAGGACGGGTTTCTTTTCAGGATAAAATTAATGCTACAGCACTGCATGAGCGTTGTGATGTTAAAGCCAACGCTTGTTTGAAATGCTTTATAGCCTGTGGAAGACTTGCAACGGTAAAACAGGGGCGGCATAAAGGGCTTACCATTGAAGGACCTGAGTATGAAACCATTTATGCATTTGGCGGTCTTTGTGAGGTTGACAACATTGAAGACATTATGTTTTTAAATGACCTGTGTGACCGATTAGGAATGGACACCATAACCGGCGGCAACCTGGCAGCTCTTACCATTGAGGCAGTCATGCAGGGCAGAGTCGAATACCCCATTGGCTATGGACAAACTGAGCAGATCGGTGCACTGCTTAAAGATATTGCAGCCAGAAAAGGTATTGGCGATATTCTGGCCAAAGGCATCGTCACTGTTGCCAGAGAATGGGGCATGGAAGATCAGGCTATTCACGTAAAAGGGATGGAGCCGGCTGGATACGATCCCAGAGTTTTAAAGGGAATGGGACTGGCATATGGCACATCCCCGAGGGGGGCGTGTCATCTTCGCGCAACCTTTTATAAACCTGAATTGTCTGGGATGATCGACCCGGATACAGTCAATGAAAAAGCAAAAATGTTTACTGAATGGGAAGACCGCTTAACTATTTTCGATACGCTTATCCTTTGTCGTTTTTACAGAGACCTCTATCAATGGGAAGAGCTGTCCCACATGATAAAATGTGTCACCGGTCTTGATCTTGACAAAAACGCCATGCGCAAAATTGCAGCAGAGATTTCCAATGATACACGGGAATTCAATATCAGAGAAGGGCTTGTAAAAAGCGATGATTTTTTGCCTGACCGCTTTCATAACGAAGCACTTCCGGAAAATAACCAAACCATTACAAAAGAAACCATGGACCGTTTGCTTCAGGACTATTACTCTGAAAGAGGATGGGATAAAAACGGATCACCCCCCAAACCCGATGAAGCTAAATCTTGACCTTGGGGCAGGGTTCTGGTAAACAGATCTTTATGAAATCAATTGATGAACAGATACTGCGCTCTGCCAAGGAAATCATCGTCAAGTTTATTGAGATGGGACGGCTGTCCCCTTCCAATGTGCATGAAGCCTTCAAAGATGTGTATGCCACGGTGGATGAAACCGTTAAAAACCACGTGCCGCAAGACAGCCCGACCCATGACGCAAAACAGAAATAACCGGCGCCGGCAGCTGGTATCAGGCATACGGACAGGCCTGAAAAAAGGCTGGTCTGGATTTATCTGGCTGTTGAAAATCATTATACCGGTGTCATTTGTCACCGGTCTGCTGGTGTATTTCGGCCTGGTCTACAAACTTGATTTTTTACTGACCCCGCTTATGAATTTGATGGGCCTGCCCCCCTCTGCAGCCCTGGTGATCATTGCCGGTATTTTCACCGGCATTTACGGCACTGTGGCAGCCCTTTCCGTGATGCCGTTTTCCATGGAGCACATGATTCTACTGGCGGTATTCACCCTTATCTGCCACAACCTGATCCAGGAGAGCGTGGTCCAGGGACGGTCCGGCATCAATCCGTTTTTTGCCGCAGCTTTCCGCCTGGTGGCCGCCTTTGTGGTGACCTTTTGTTGTGCAAAACTCATGGGCACTACCCCGGAAACCTCTGCCGCCCTTTCTGCAAGCGCCCTGCCGGGCACTGACCAGGCATTTACTGCCTGGCTGGCCGGCTGGGCCACGGATACCCTCAAGCTGACCGCCCAGATTTTTTTCATCATCATGCCGTTGATGGTGATGCTGGAGCTGGCCAGGATATTTCACATCATTGACTTTGTCATACGGCCCCTGCGCCCGGTGCTGGCCTTTATGGGCCTGGACAAATCCTGCGGCATGCTCTGGATGACGGCGGCGGTTTTCGGACTGGCATACGGGTCTGCTGTGATTGTGGAGGAAACCCGGACCCATACCTATGACAAGGAGGCATTGACCAGACTTCATCTATCCATCGGCATCAACCATGCCATGATCGAAGACCCGGTGCTGTTTCTTCCCCTGGGGATACCCCCTTTCTGGCTCTGGATTCCCAGACTGGTGGCCGCCATCATCGTCACCTACACATTTTCGGTGTTTTCGGCCCTAAGGAGACTGTATGCTCAGCGAACTGGCCATAAAAAAATTCGCCATTATTGATGATATCCGGATCTGTTTCCAGCAGGGTTTGTCCGTTCTCACCGGAGAAACCGGGGCAGGCAAATCCATTATCATCCAGGCGGTTAACCTGCTGCTGGGCTCCCGGGCTTCTGCCGACCTGGTGCGCACCGGAGAAGAAACCGCGGAACTGGAGGCCTGTTTTGATATCACCCCTGATTCTGAACCGGCACAGCTTCTGGCAGCCCAGGGCATGGAAACAGATGACACCCTCATCATCCGGCGGCTGATCACCCGGTCCGGCAAAAGCCGGGTGTTTATCAATTCCCGGCAGTCCACCCTGGAGTTTCTCAAACAGCTGACCCGGAACCTGGCCGGTATTTCCAGCCAGCACGCCCACCAGGGGCTTTTACGGGAAGAAAACCACCTGGATATTCTGGATGAATTTGCCGGCACCATGGCCCTGCGCCGGGAAGTGTCCGACCTGTACAAAGCCATCTTGCCCCTGAACACCCGGATCCAGACCCTGGAAGAAGAAAAACTCCGGCAGGAAGCCCAGAAAGAACTGGTCCAGTTCCAGGTGGATGAAATCCAGGCAGCCGCCATCCAGCCGGAAGAAGACCTGGTGCTGGAAAAACAAAAGGAAAAGCTTTCCAATGCCGCCAAAATTTTTGAGGCTGTAAATGGTACGGTCCACGCGGTATATGACAAGGAAGGCGCGGTGATTGAACAGCTGTCTTCTCTTGCCGCCGGTATCCACAGATTCGGATCTGCCGACCAGATTCTTGCCCAAACAGCGGACCGCCTCAATGCCATCGTTTTGGACCTGCAGGATGTGGTGGACAGCCTGCGGGACTATTCTCTGGAAATCGATCTGGACCCGGAATCCCTGGATGCAGTGGACCGGCGCCTGGATCTTATCTCCCGGCTCAAGCGCAAATACGGGGGAAGCCTCGAGGCCCTGTTTGAAACATATGAATCTCTGCAACAGCAGCTGGACCAGACCCTGGGCATGGACCGGCAGATCAAAGAACTGACAGAACAGAAAAAAGCGCTGGAAAACCAGATCCGGCAAAAAGCCCTGGACCTTTCCAAAAAACGCAAACAGGCAGGCACCCGCCTGGCAGAACTTGCCTGCGCCGAGCTGGCTGCCCTGGAAATGGGCAAAGCCAGATTTCAGGTGGATATTTCCCATGAATCTTCAGACCGGGACCAGGATATCTGCACTTTGGACGGATATAAGATTTTTGCCGCAGGAATGGACAAAGTGTATTTCATGCTCAGCCCGAACCCGGGGGAGGCCCCCCGGCCCCTGGCAAAAATTGCCTCCGGCGGAGAATTGTCCCGGATTGTCCTGGCGTTAAAAGCGGTTCTGTCCCGGACACAGTCCTTTGAAACCCTTATCTTTGATGAGGTAGATGCCGGCATCGGCGGGGCCGTTTCCGAAAAAGTCGGTTTGAAGCTGGCGGCCCTGGCAGACCAGCACCAGGTAATCTGTATCACCCACCTGGCCCAGATAGCCAAATACGGCCTTCACCAGTTCCGCATTTCAAAACAGATTGTCAATGGCCGGACCTGCACAGACATCGTCCCCCTTGTCTCCCTGGAAGAACGGGTGGAAGAGATCGCCCGGATGATGGGGGGCGAAAAAATTACCGATGCCACCCGGACCCACGCCCGGGAACTGCTGACACAGAAAGCCTGACGGCCAGAAACCATGCTGGATGGCCGAATAAACCATATTGACAAAAAAATTAAATCTGATTATATTAGTAATCTATTGTAAATTTAGCAGTCCAAGGAGTTATCATGCCTATATATGAGTTCAAGTGCACCAAATGTGAAGAATTCTTTGAGGTGATTGTCATGGGGTCTGAAAAAGATGCGGCTGTTATCTGCCCCAAATGCCAATCCCCGGAGTTTGAACGGGTGGTTTCCACCATCAACTATGCCATGGGCCACGCTGCCGGCCAGGGTCAGGCAAAAGGGGTATCCGCCCAGGAACGCACCTGCTCGGGCGGTTCCTGCAAAACCTATACGGTTGCCGGCGAAACACGCAATTGAAGGTACCATTCATGATCTGAACCATCTTTACGGCTATCTTTTACCCAGGCAGAATCCGACCAGCAATTTATCATTCATCAGACACAGGGGTGCCGTTCCCGCTGGAACGGTCCTGTTTCATGAGGAGGCTGTATGCAGGAATATGCAAAACTTATCATTGACGGAAAAGAAATGTCCCTGCCCGTAATAACGGGAGCAGAAGGGGAAAAAGCCATCGATATCAGGCAGCTGCGCCAGGAAACCGGCTGCATCACCTTTGATCCGGGATATGGCAACACCGGGGCCTGCAAAAGTGCCATCACCTATATGGACGGTGAAAAAGGCGTTCTTCGGTACAGGGGAATTCCCATTGAACAGCTGGCTGAAAAATCCAGTTTTGTGGAAACAGCCTATCTGCTCATTGTGGGCAGGCTGCCCACCAGAGAGGAATTGACCCGCACCTCAGTGCTGCTCAATGATTTTTCCCTGGTCCATGAAAACATGAAGGCTTTTTACCAGAACTATCCGCCCAAGGCCCACCCCATGGGGATTCTGTCCGCCATGGTCAATGCCATGCGCTCGTTCTACCCGGAACTCATCGATCTGGAAGAGGAGATGAACACCACATTTTTGCGGATCATTTCCAAAGTCCGTACCATGGCGGCCATGGCGTATAAAATTTCCATCGGCCAGCGGGTGACCTACCCCCAGCCCGGCCTGTGCTACTGCGCCAATTTTCTGAACATGATGTTTGACAGCGATGTGGTCCCCTATCATGTGGATCAAGACCTGGTGCGGGCTTTGAACGTGTTCTGGATTCTGCATGCAGATCACGAACAGAATTGCTCCACCACAGCGGTACGGGTGGTGGGTTCCGGGAAAGTCAATATCTATTCCTCCCTGTCCGCCGGCATCAGTGCCTTGTGGGGACCGCTGCATGGCGGGGCCAACCAGGCTGTGATCCACATGCTGGAACAGATCGAAAAAGAGGGTCTGACCATTGAACAATGCATTGCCAGGGCCAAGGATAAAAATGATCCCTTCCGGCTCATGGGGTTTGGGCACCGGGTCTACAAAACCTATGACCCCC
>JAABSS010000078.1 GCA_011390235.1 Desulfotignum sp. | reverse complement strand
TGGTCTGATCGAGGATTACGGTGCCTTGTGGAAAAAAAAGGTATAAATTAATGTGGTATGGCACAAATTATGCATTGCTGAATTGGCGGTGATCAGATAGAGTAAAGGCATTTACTTACCTCCAGAATCTGAACCGCCATCGGGATTCCGGGACAGCTTGATACCGCCAGGAGCTGCCCCGGGATTCCCGCCCAAACAGTGTATCCTATGAAAGGATGCCCGCCATGTGCCATGTATGCATTGATTTTACAAAAGCGGGAAAACAGTATATTGTGGCGTTTCATGTTGAAAATTACAGTTGATATGCAATTGATCAAGGAGATCTGCTGATGACCATGGAGATTTCATTTCCCGGTAATAAAAAGGTTGTTTCCCTGTACAAAGGGTTCTCAATTGAAACAGATCAGCCCAAAGATGAGGGGGGAGACGGCAGTGCACCGGAACCTTTTGATCTGTTTTTGTCCTCCATGGGAACCTGTGCCGGCATTTATGTTATATACTTTTGTGAAGAACGCAACATCGATACCACAGGCATGAAAATGTCTCTTGCATTTGACAGAAATGAACAGACCCACCTGGTGGAAACCGTGCATATCCAGATCAGTCTGCCGCCGGGATTTCCCAAGAAATACAGATCAGCGGTGGAAAAAACCGCGGGTCTGTGCACGGTGAAACGCAATATCCTCAACCCGCCCCGGTTTGAGGTGTCTGCACAGATACAGACAGAATAATTAGAGAACTCATGTAACCCAACAGGACATCAGCGGATCCTGTCATGAAAAAGGGGATGGAAACCGGTTAAACCGACAGCTCCCGTTTCAGGTCAATGCCGTATTTCTTCATGCGGTTCCAGACCGTTACCCGGGTGATGTTGAGCAGCCGGGCCGCCTGGGTCTGGTTGCCGTTTGTCTGTTTCAATGCCTGGATCAAGTCGGTTTTTTCATCAGGTACAACAGGTTTTGTATCACTGGAAAAAACAGGAACCTGGTCCGGAAGGGGGGCATCAGTCAGGTGTCGGGGCAGGTGGTGCCGCCCGATAAAGGTGGTGTCCGCCACCACAAAGGCATATTCCAGCGCGTTTTTCAGTTCCCTTATGTTCCCGGGCCAGGCATAGTCCATGAACAGGTCCAGGGTTTGGTTGTCCAGCCCTTTTATGGCTTTTCCGGTTTTTGTGTTGAGGCGCTGCAGAAACGTGGTGATCAGCAACGGGATATCCTGTTTTCTTTCCCGCAGGGCCGGCAGGTGAATGGGGATGACATTGATCCTGAAAAACAGATCCTGTCTGAATTTTTCTTGCCTGATCATATCTTCCAGATTTTTGTTCGTGGCGGTAATGATGCGGGCATCCGTCTGAATGGGTGCAATATCTCCCACCCGTTCGAACCGGCCCGATTCCAGCACCCGGAGCAGCTTGGTCTGCAAAGAGATGGGGATATCTCCGATTTCATCTAAAAAAATATCCCCTTGATTGGCCGCCTCGAACCGGCCGATGCGACTGGTAAAGGCACCGGTGAATGCGCCTTTGGCATGTCCGAACAATTCACTTTCCAGCACCGCTTCATTCAGGGCCGCGCAGTTGAGCTGGACAAAAGGGCCGTTTTTCCGGGCACCGCACAGGTGGATGGCATTGGCCACCAGCTCTTTGCCGGTGCCGCTTTCTCCCAGGATGATCACCGGGGCGGAGCTTTCCGCCGCTTTTTTGACCATGTCAAACACCTGGCGCATGCTTGGTGACCGGCCCACAATGCCGCAAAAACCATCCTGCCGGTCATATTGTCTGGACAAAAGATGGACCTTTTCATCCAGTTTGGCCAGTTCTGATATGTCGGTGAGGGTTTCCACCACCCCCATGACCGCCTGGTTTTCATCCCGCAGAACAGATGCGTTTTTCAATACCGGCAGAAAGCTGCCGTCTTTGCGCCGTATCAGGCACCGGCATTTTTTCATGTCCTGCTGGCCCGGTTCAAACAGCTTGCACCAGATCGTATTGGTGCTGGTCTGCATGAACCGCTCACAGGCATCACACCCCAGCATGGTGCAGGACATGCCGATGGCCTGGTCGGCACCATATCCGGTCAGGGTTTCAAAGGACTTGTTCACCATGATGATCCGTCCCTCAGGTCCGATGAACATGAGCCCGTCATTTATGGTGTTGACGATTTTTTTCCAGAAGATGTTCATGTCATGTTCTTTCACCGATATGCTCCTTGTGTTTTCCGTATAAACACATGTTAAAATATTGTTAAATTTTAACATGTGTTTATATAACATTTAACATATAGGCAGGTCAACAACCAGAGGCGATATTTTAAAAATTTATCTTTAAATCAATAAGTTAAAGCCGTTTTTTTGTTGTGTGACTGCCGGGTATAAGGGTTGCAATTGAAGAGGGTTGCAATTAAAGATGGTTGCAACTGACGACTGGTATACCTGTGCCGAAAAATTGGCAGAAAAGTGTACCATTGGAGCTGGCATGACGGCAAAAATCACACTGGATCTCAAAGGGGTGGTATCACCCATGGATCTGCTCAAATGCAGTGCCTGTCTCACCGCCATGGAAACAGGAGATGTGCTGGAGGCGGTACTGGCAGATGCGGACGTGGTGAAACATCTGACCATGATCATTCTCAGGTCCAATGATGAAATCCTGTACCAGCGGCAGACGCGAGACGGTATCTGCATCGGTATCAGAAAAGGGCCAAGATCTTATGATGAAATAAAAGGGAAAGACAAAAACAGTTAAAAAGCAAGAATCCGAAAAAAAAGGAGGAAACATGCACATCACCAGAAGGCATTTTTTCAGGTTCATGGGTGCTGCAGGGGCATCTGCCGCTGTCCGGCCCCTGTCCGCCCATGCATGGCAGTCCAAGGCACCGCCTGATCCGTTCGGGTGCCTGGTGGACCTGACCCGGTGCGTGGGGTGCCGCAAATGTGAAGAAGCCTGTGCCGAGGTCAGCGGCCTGCCGGAACCGGAACGGGTTAACTGCCAGTGTACCATTTTTGAAAAGAACCGGCGGCCCGATGATACAGCGTTTACCGTGATCAACCGGTATTATACCGGCAAAGTGGATACCTTTGACAAGCCGGTGCCCACCTATGCCAAGGTCCAGTGCATGCACTGCCAGGACCCGGCATGCGTGTCCGCCTGTATTGTGGGGGCACTCACAAAAGAAGACACCGGTGCGGTGCGGTATGATGTCACCAAGTGCATCGGCTGCCGGTACTGCATGGTGGCCTGCCCCTTTGAAATACCGGCCTACGAATATTTCGATCCTGTCACCCCCCGGGTGATGAAGTGCACCTTCTGTCAGGAGCGCATTTCCAAGGAGGGAGGGCTGCCCGGGTGCGCCGCCATCTGTCCCACCGAAGCGATCACCTTCGGCCGGCGTGACACCCTGCTGACAGTGGCAAAAAAACGCCTGAAGGAAAATCCTGGTGTTTATATCCAGCACATATACGGGGAAAAAGAGGTGGGAGGCACTGCCTGGATCTATATTTCATCGGTGCCCTTTGACACGGTGAATCTGCCAACGCTTTCCGATACCCCGGCCCCGAAACTGTCGGAAACCATCCAGCATTCTCTTTTCAGCTACCTGTGGTCCCCGGTGCTGCTGTTCGGGGTGCTCGGGGCGATCATGGCCCGGTTCAGCCGGGGGAATGCACACAAGCAAAGCAACGCAGATAAAGGAGGTGACTGATGGAACATAAAGCAGGTCCCATGAACCGGCCGTTGTGGACCCCCGGGGTCCTGGTGATGCTGGTGTTCATGTTTGCCGGTGCCCTGGCCATTATTGCCCGGTTCACCGGCGGCATCGGGTATGTCACCAACCTGACCCATGCAAGGCCCTGGGGTATCTGGGTGGGCATTGATGTGGCCACCGGCGTGGCCCTGGCAGCCGGGGGATTCACCACCGCGGCCCTGGCCCACATTTTCGGCCGCCATTATTATGAACCGGTGACCCGTCCGGCCCTGCTGACGGCGGTGCTGGGATATACCTTTGTGGTCATCGGACTGCTGGTGGATATCGGCCGCTCCTGGGCCATCTGGAAACCCATGTTCCACTGGAACTTCAATTCCGTGCTGTTCGAGGTGGCCATGTGTGTGATGATCTATCTCACGGTCCTGTACATCGAGTTTCTGCCCATTGTGGCAGAGCAGTTCAAGGGCCGGGTCAACCTGCCGGGGATCCTGTCGAAACTGAACAACCTGGTGGATAAACTTTTACAGGTGGCGGACAGAATTCTGGGAAAGGTGATGTGGGTTTTCATTATCCTGGGGGTGGTATTGTCCTGCATGCACCAGTCCAGCCTGGGATCGCTCATGCTGGTGGCCCCCACCAAGCTGCATCCCCTGTGGTACACCCCCATTCTGCCGCTGCTGTTTCTCACCTCGGCCATAGCCGTGGGATATCCCATGGTGGTGTTTGAAACCACCCTGGCCACATCCTCTTTCAAGCTGAATTCTGAAATGCACATCCTGGCACCGTTGACCCGGATCACCATCTATCTTCTGGGGGTCTACATGCTGCTCAAGGTCGGGGATATGGTGGTGCGGGGTACCTGGGTGTATCTTCTGGACGGCACCACACAGACCAACGCGTTTATCGTGGAGATGTTGTTCGGGGTGATGCTTCCCTGGGCCATGCTGTTGTTCCAAAGGGTCCGGCAGTCGGCAAAAGGCGTTTTTTTTGCTGCAGCCTTGATTGTGGGCGGGGTGGTGCTCAACCGTATCAACGTGTTCATCGTGGGATTCAAACCGCCGTTGAGCGATAACGGCTATTTTCCGGCGGTGCCGGAAATCCTGGTGACCCTGGGGCTGGTTGCGACCCTCATGTTCATCTATCGCGTCGCTGTGACCTATCTGCCGGTACTACAGGCATCCAAGGAGGTAAGATCATGATAAAAAAAACGGGAGGAATCGTCTGCCTGATGATTTTGTGGGCAGGCGTCTGCGCGGCCCAGGTCTGGCAGGCACCGGACCAGGAACGGGCAAAAGAACGGGCCAAAGAGGTGGTACCCTTTGTAAAGGAATACCAGGATGACTGCAAGATCAGCCGGCGTATCTGCCTGATAGATGCCGGGGTGTCTCTGGACGATGTGGAAACGGTGTATTTTCTGCTGGACAGCCCCATCATCAAGGAAAGGGAAGACCATTACGAACCGGTGCGGTTTGCCCATAAACGGCATGCAGCCCTGGTGAATGACTGCAGCAAATGCCACCATTTTCGGCCCAAGGATGAAAACGCCCTGGAAACCACCCGGTGTTCCGCCTGCCACCAGGACAGTTTCAATCCGGATCATCCGGAGCGCATCGGGCTCAAGGCAGCCTTTCACCAGCAGTGCATGGAATGTCATCAGGAAGAGGCAAAAGGACCGGTGGACTGCACGGGGTGTCACCTCAAGCATGTGCCGGATCACAAGGAACTGGTGAAACTGCCGGACAACCCGGACC
>JAABSS010000077.1 GCA_011390235.1 Desulfotignum sp. | reverse complement strand
CTTAGGAAAAAACCGGCTGCCCGCAGCGGTGATATTTCCCACCCTGGCCGATGTTACCGGGTTTCTGGGCAAAACCCGGCTGGCCAACCGATTTCATACCCTGTTCCACACCATCACGGACCGGTTTTCCCAACTGGCCGGACTGCTGCTGAACCATCCTTTGGCCGTGCTCCAGCACGACAAGGTCTGGGAGGAACTGCTGGCCATCCTGGACTACATGACCTGTCACCCCCGGCCCGAAATCTACATCCGGCAACTGGAGATCTCCGGGGTGGACACCAAATTCATTGAAACCCACAAAGCCTGGCTGGTGAAACTGCTGACCTGTGTGC
>JAABSS010000076.1 GCA_011390235.1 Desulfotignum sp. | reverse complement strand
CGGCCCGCCCGGGTCCGGTTCCGGTTCCTGGATCCGGATCTGTCCATCATGGGGTTGTCCGACCTGGAAATACCGGCACATGACTTTGCCCGGCTGCCTGTGCAGCCGGACACCATCTTTATTGTGGAAAACGACATCACAGCCCTGTCATTTCCGCCCTTTCCCAACGCCCTGGTGATCTTCGGCCGGGGATACAGCCTGTCCGTTCTGTCCGAAGCCTGCTGGATGGCAGACAAACCCCTCTGGTACTGGGGGGATCTGGACACCCACGGATTTGCCATGATCGACATGATCCGGCATTACTTTCCCCGGACCCGCTCTTTTCTCATGGATGAAGCCACCCTGCTCTCCCATCAGCCCCTGTGGGGCACCGAACCCTCCCCTGTCAACCGGGACCTGCCGCTGCTCACCCCGGATGAAGCCCGGGTCTATGATACCCTGCGATACCATACCCATGCCCCGAACCTCCGCCTGGAGCAGGAGCGGATCTCGTTTACCTTAGTGCGCCGGGCCGTGGACAATCTCCGGATGAAGGGTTTTTTCAGGTGATCTGCAAATTCATATAATCATTTATGATTTCTTCAAGGACAGCAGAAATATCAGGAATGCTGCTTGGAATGATCTTGTCCCCTGCATGCTTGTGTTCATTGAATGCGAGACGGGGCTTGTGCAATGCATTGTCATATCGAAATATCAGGTTACTGTTTCTGTCCTGATAATGGAATGAATATGTTTTTTTATCAATTTTGTGACGTAAATCCAGATACTCTTTGAAAAAAAGGGTTGACTCATCAACGAAAACAATTTTTCCCCGTATAATCCCGATTTTGTCACTTCTAAAATCACTTGTAATTTCAGAAATCACAATGAAACCAGATGTGGAGTATTCATTGATGCTTTCGGTAATATCTGCAAGATAGTCCTTAACAAACATATTCAATCTCACGCAAAGCCTTTATTTCTTCCAGAAGGGCTTCACGAAGCTTGATTTCCCCCATCCAGCTGATATAGTCCTCATCTCCTCCGGAAAGATCATCAGAGGTATATTCGGCCAGGAAATCATCCGAGGAGATACGATATTTTTTTTCAAATTTTTGGATCTCTTTTTCCGTTTTTTGAAATCCGATTTCTGTTCTCTTAACCCTGGCGGCTATCGCATCCTGAATGACCGGAATTATGTCATTTCTGTCGGAGATTATCTGTAATTTTGTCATCTTTCCATCTCCCCAAGACTCCAAAAGTAAACGTTGCTTAATTTGCCGCAGTGCAACTGCAACCCCGGAAGCGGTTCGTCAACCGGATCATTAATTTAAATGATATCATGGAGTTATCATCATGCAAACCTGATAGTTGTGCTGCCGCAGATGTTTTCACTTTTTTCAGATCATCCCCCTGGAAATTTGGCACGTATCGATATTGACTGGATTAACTCCTGGCTCCTGGCGGGGGGTGGTTTATCAGGCGATACCTATTCATGGTTTTTTGAACACACTGCCCCGGTAAAAAGCAAGCTTTTCAGCCGCGGGGATAAAGGGTTTCACAATCTCTTTTCTTTCAGCAGATGTCAAAGGCGCCTGCTGTCTGCCGGCACTGGCCAGTTCTTTGACCTCATCAGGTGTACTGCACCCGGCAATGGCCAGTGTAATGTCACAGGACAGGGCGAATCTGATCAGAAGGTCTGCCGTGATACCCGCATCCTCTGCAATATAGTGTTTGCCGCCAAGCACTTTCATTCCAATGACCGCGATCCCTTTTTTGCGGGCCGCCTCAAGGGTGTGGGTCAGGAACCCGCCGATGATCTCCTCCACCGGATTGACCGGCATCAGCACCGCATCCACCGGCCACATCTTCACAGCCTGTGTGAGAATCTGCGGATCATGATGTCCGGTCACGCCGATATGCCGGACCAGCCCCAGGTCCTTTGCTTCCAGAAATGCTTCCAGGGCCCCGCCTTTTTCTGAAATCAGTTCCAGATCTTTTTCATCCCGGACATCATGGATCTGCCACAGGTCAAGATAGCTGGTGTTCAGTCGATCCAGGGTCTGGCGCAGTTCTGCCAGAGCCCCCTGCCGGGTTCTGTCGGGGGATTTGCTGGTGTGGAAGATTGATTCACGTTTTTCTTGATGATCCTGCCAGAATTTTCCGTAATAGACCTCACTGTCCATATAAACCCGGGCGGAATCATAATAGGTAATGCCCTGACCTACGGCTTCACTGATAACCGCACGGGCCTCTTCAGCTTTTCCCGTGGTTCGCAGAACCCCTTCTCCGCCGAGCCCTATCCTGGTGATCTGTTTGTTCGAACCCGGAAAAAGACCTTGATCAATGAGCGCGATGTTCCTGCCTGGATTATCCATATTTTTGTTTTCCTTTACCAAAAAAGTTTATCTCGCAGGTGAAATGCAGCAACCTGAGATTCGCTTAAATCAGAAAATAACCCTTTTTTCTTGATTTTCAAGGAGCTGCCATCGCATCCCCCCACGTGCGAATTTTTTTTGCTGTTTTATTTTCCGTTGCAGTCATTGATTTTTTTTGAGATGATCCAAACCGGTATCCGGTTATAATAAAAAACCATGGAGCAGACAGGAATTTTTCAATATGACTGCCCGATTCAGACCGAAGATCACCCTTGCGGAAACCAAGGTGGACTGGCACCATCCCACACATATCCGGTTCGGACCCGGCCGGATAAAAGAACTGCCGGAGGTGTGCTGGCACTTAGGGATATCAGCGCCCCTGATTGTCACGGACCACGGGGTGTCAAAACTGCCCTTTGTAAAATCCATTATCCGGTTGAACAAAAAAGAAAGTATTTTCACCGCCGTATTTTCAGATATCTTCTCCGAACCTGATTTTGACACGGTGAAAAAAGGGGCGGAAATGTTGCGGCAGGGCCGCCATGACGGCATTATCGCCATCGGCGGGGGCAGTGCCCTGGATGCGGCCAAAGCCATCTGCCTGGCTGCGGCAGCCGGCCCGTCACGCATATGGTCGTTCACCTCCGGCGGACCTGGTCATGCTGTCATACACAAGACACTTATTCCCATTATTGCAGTTCCCACCACTGCCGGCACCGGATCTGAGGTGGATGCCAATGCAGTGATCAGTGATACAGTATCCAGCCGGAAAATCAGTATTTACCATCCTGAACTTATGCCCAAAGTGGTGATTGCCGACCCGGAGCTGACCCGGGGGCTGATTCCTTTTCTTACAGCGGCCACAGGCATGGATGCTTTGTCCCACAATATCGAGGCATTGAGCAGTCCGGTGTTTCACCCGGTCCTGGACGGGGTGGCCATGCAGGGAATTTTTTACATCAAAGAAGGCCTGTTGCCGGCATTTTACAGCGGCAGAAACATCAAGGCCCGCACCTATACCATGGCCGCCTCCATCATGGGAGCCATCGCCTTTGACAAGGGCCTGGGGGCAGGCCATGCCGTGTCCCATGCCATTGGCGGCATGTTCAAGGTGCATCACGGCCGGGTGATCGGTACTCTGCTGCCTTACGTTCTTCAGTTCAACCGACCCCGGATAAAGGAAAAAATGGCTCGGGCTGCCCGGTACCTGGACCTGCCCGGCCAGAATTTCACAGCATTTGTAAACTGGGTCACCGATTTGAAAATAGAGATGGGCATGCCTGCCAATTTAACGGAGCTGGGCATCAGAAAGCAGCATATTCCCGATATCGCCCAAAAAGCACTGGAAGATGCCAATATTTATACCAATCCGGTAAAAATGGATATAAGAAAGCTTCAAGACCTGCTGAACCATGCCCAGAAGGGATAAGCTATATCTATCGGACCGCCTTGAAGATCATCACATTGTTTCCAAAGAATGTCTGATGGGAGTTTTTTTTTAAGGTTTTGCCCCATAATTACCACCGACTTCCCATTCTTTTTCCTTGACATGAAAAAAACAGAAGACTAAAGGATATAACAGTGTTCAGCAAGATATTAACCCCTGTTATCCGGAGGAATGTATGAAAAAATTGTTATTGCTCAGCCTGGTGTTGCTTGTTGGTTGTTTTGTTTTTGCCGGATCTGCCCTGGCAGAAGCTCCCATTGTGGGAAAATGGAAAACCATTGATGATGAAACCAATGAACCCAAATCCATTGTCCAGATTTTTGAAAAAGACGGCCAGTATTACGGCAAAATCATTGAACTGTTTTTGAAACCGGATGCCGATCCCCACCCCACCTGTGACAAATGCCCGGACGATGACCCCAGAAAGGACCAGCCCACTTTGGGCATGGAGATTATCCAGGGTCTGACACCCGACGGAGATGTCTATGCCGGCGGCACCATACTGGATCCCAAAAAAGGCAAGATTTACAAATGCAAGATTTGGGCGGAAGGAGATGAGCTCAAGGTTCAGGGAAGTTTTCTTTTTATTTCCCGGACCCAGACCTGGCACCGGGTGGAGTAGACAGAGTACAGAAAGTATCGTAAAACGCTGCCTGCTCCCCCATGTCCGACAGGGAGGCGCAGGTGAGAAAATTCACTGCACCGCTTTTATGCCACCATCCCTGGTGCATGAAAGCGGTGCTGTCACACACCGCTTCGTCCAGAACCAGCCTTGCAGTCACCTCCCCCTGCCGGGTGGAGATGCACACCCTTTCCAGTCCTGAGATGCCAAGCTTCTGTGCGGTTTTCCGGTTCACAGACACGGCCGGTTCCCGATCTTCAAAAACAAACGCTTGTGAATGCATGGACCGTTGGGTTTTGCAGGTGAGCAGCCGCAAAGGAAAACAATCTTCCCCCCGGGACGGGGTGATGAACCGGGGCAGCGGCGATTGCCCGGCTGCTTGCGCCCTGCGGCTGAAAATCTCGATTTTCTGAGACGGGGTGGCAAATCTTTTGTCTGCCCAGGGGATGTCATGACCGGGAATGCGCAGGTATTCACCGGATAGAGTGCCCAGATCCGTGTTCGGATCTTTTCCCAGACTTTCCAGCAACGGGGCCGCACATTGGGCCAGGTACTCCCGGGAAGAGGAGAACCCCAGCGTATCAACGCCCATGTGCTTTGCCAGGGCCAGGAAAAAATCAGTTTCCGGCATCAGGGTATCCGGCGGGTCCACCGCATTCTGCGAATAATTGAGCACATGAGAATACATGGAGGTGGCAAAGAGATCATCCTGCTCAAACACGGTGGCTGCCGGCAGCACCATATCCGCATGCCGGG
>JAABSS010000075.1 GCA_011390235.1 Desulfotignum sp. | reverse complement strand
GGATCTTTTTCCATGACATTGACACCCCCGGACCGCCGTCCGGTCTGGGCGATGCCCTTTTTGTTCAGGATATAGGCCTCCCCGGATCTGCCGATCCGGACACCGGACACCATCCGGTCAAAAAACAGGGTATCGATGGTGGCCCGGAGAACCCAGGCGTCTGCCCCTGCCCCTTTTTTCACCGCAATGATGAAATGGGGTACATTGCGGTATCCCAGAAACACATCGCTGATGTACCGGCCTTTCTCCATGACTTCCCGGAACCAGAACTCATCTTTGTACAATTTTCCGGTCAACTGGTACTGACCCGAATACTTTACATGAAGGCCCCGGGAATCAAACAGTCCGAGATCTATGAACGCACCGGATTTGTTTTTCAGGATTTCGAACACGTCATCTATGATTTGATTGCGGTTAATGGATTCGAAATCATACAGACGGGTCACCATTTCCAGATCGGATTTGCGTTCCATCAGAAAGGATTCGATCATGTCCCGGTGGTCCCCGACGATCCGTTTCAGGCTCTGGGTGGAACTGTTTTCCAGGGCCGTGGTAAAATAGTAGAAACTGATGCCCACGGCCAGAAAAAGCGGGATCAGGGGAATGACAATCATATAGGTCAGGATGTTTCGCTTGATCCGCCTGGTCCGGGTATCTTCTGACATGTTTTTTTTGTCCATCATGGTCTTCCCTTGAAAGTCTCTGGATCTCTGACACTGACCACCGGCACGGGAGAATGACGGAACACCTTTTCCGCCACACTGCCGAACAGCACGCGGGACAGATTGCCCCGGCCTTTGTTGGCCATGACAATGAGATCCGCTTTATGATTTCCAGCTGCCTGAATGATGCTTTCCCATGGAATTCCCACATCGATGCTCAAGGTCATGTTTTCCCGGTATTCCGAAAAGTCACTGTTGATAAGCATGGTCAGCTTTTCATGGCGTTCCTTTTTCAAGTCCCGGACATAGTTTTCCACATTGAGCCGATCCGGATAATGCTGGCTCACCATTCCCACACTGGCCACATCCCGCTGGTTGATGACGTTGAACGCCACAATCTGTGCCTGGTTTCCTCTGGCAATTGCCACAGCGGCCTCCAGGGTCATCCGGGTATACTCGGAGAGATCCACACAGGCCAGAATCGTATCGATTTTTTTCATTTTACCCCCTCGTTTCTTTTTTTCAGAATCATGGCACCCGAAAAGAGCGCCTGTTAATGAGCGAATCAGCAATTAGCATGCCATTTCCGTTTCACTGGATTTCACCGGTTTCATAGACCATTCAGGCAGCTTTTGGGGACATGCTCCTTGATCGGGTGTCAGCAATTTTTACGGGTTGATAAACTTATCAATAACGATTGTTCTCACCTGTTTGGCGATATAAAATTTGCGGGGAAGGATAAAATATCCTCCCCCGTTTTCTTCTCTGCGGTTTTCTTTGCAGACGTTTTATTTATTTATGATCAGTTCATAGCCCGAACTAGTTAATTTTGCAGGTGTTTTCATATTATCGATATTTCCCGGCATACCCGCCAGGGGATACCACAGGGCCATGCATAGAGAAAGAACAATAATTCCCAAAAATGACCGGAACAGAAGGACCTTGAATGCCTCCCACTGGGAAAAATAGCCGAACCCGTATGCAATCAGTGTGGGTGGGCACCCGATGATCAGGAGCACAAAAGTCGTGGCAAGAGGGACGGACATGGCAATGGGCACCACGGGCGTCCCGGCCAGGTCCGCCATGGGAACCACCACGGGAACCAGCAGTGCGGTGGCTGCGGCATTGGCCATGAAACTGGTGATAATGGCACTGAGCCATGAGGCACCGGCTGCCACCACCGGCCA
>JAABSS010000074.1 GCA_011390235.1 Desulfotignum sp. | reverse complement strand
TGGGTGGCAATCCACTTGCCGGCACCGGTGTCCAGCATGGCAACGCCGAGAGAGAATCCGGCGCCGAAAACCATGATGGGATTCCAGGGATATTCCGCCAGACATTTTTTCCAGTCCACCACCTTAAAGACCATGCATACCACAATAAACAGGCCGCCGATGGCCGACACATGGATCTTGGTCAGATCGGTCATGAACCAGAGAATAAATGTTACCGCAAGAATCCATGACAGCAGTTTTTCATTTTTCTGCATAGGCGGCATTTTTTCAATGGAAAGTTCAACGGGCAGTTCCTTAATTTTGGGAGGATAAATAATCCAGACCGCCAGCCAGGTGGCCAGGCCGAGAAACAGAGACGGTACAAATTGATACAGCATATATTCCATGAAACCGATATTGTAACCGGTGATCTGGCCGAGAAGTTCTGCGGAAGCCGGAGAACGGCCGCTGCCCAGGAAGGTCGCGCCACCGCCGCAGGCTGAACCCAGCGGGATCATGAACATGAAATGCTTGGTAAAGCTGTTGCTCTTGTCCGGGGTAATGCCCATTTTAAGAAACATGGGCATCATGGCATAGAGCAGGATAATGGTGATGGTGGCATCATGGGTCCATGCCGCCAGGAAAGTCGCACCCATGCACAGGGTGAAACTGAGCCGCTTGACATTGGTGCCGCCGATTTTCAGAATATAGGACATCAGCCGGTTGGGGATGGTGGTCTGCCCCAGCATCACCCCGAGCATGATAATAAAGAAAACAAAGACAACCGTCCGGTTGGCATAGGGCTCCCAGGCTGCTTTGGATGACTGGATCTTGAACATGATCATTGCACAGCCGACACCGATGGAGGTCACGCCGATGGGAATCGCTTCGGATGTCCACAGCAGAACCACCGAGACCAGCATGGCAAGAAAAGCATGCCCCCTTGTTCCAAGTGCTTCCGGCGTGGGGAGCAGCCAGACCAGCAACCCTGCGGCAATGGAGATGATAATCCACTTGAGAGCAAATTTCTGACTTTTGTCAGCCACACCCTCTTCTTCTATTTTTTCTACACTAATTTCAGCAGTCATTTGTTTTACCCTCCTGTCAGATCATCGGGTGACAATATTCACGATTTCAAAGAAAAGATCCTGTTCTCTCAGAATACCCGTCACTTTTTGACCGGATGTAACGATCAGCCGGGTTTTCTGGGTTTTAAACAGCAGATCGGCGACTTCCATGAGATTGGCGTTTTCATCGATCATGGTTGGCGATTCCAGAGAGAGGTCACCGATTTTTTTAGCGGCCAGCTCCTTCATCTGTAACGTGAAAAGTCCGTCCCATCCCCCGGTAAAGACATGGGAGAACCTTACACTGTCCGCCATGGATGATTTGGGAAGCGACAGGTAGAATGGCCTGACACCTTTGATCAGATCCTTTATGCTGATAATACCGATCAGTTTTTTCTGCTCATCAAAAACCAGGAGAGAGCGATGGCCGGCATTCCGGATCAGGTTACTGGACACCAGTTCGGTCAGAGAGCTCATGAGCTTGACTATAGCCTCCCTGACCGTCATGTCGACGCTGACGCTGGAGTAGTTGTCGATTTCGGTCATGATGTCTTTGACCTTTTTTTCCGTCCGGGAGGTACCGGTCTTCCTGACGGCATAGGCTTCATTGATTTTTGCGGCGAGGATATCGATATCGCAGGGTTTGATCAAGTAATCGAAAGCCTCAAGTTTTCGGGAATTGCGGGCGGAATACTCATTTCCATGCCCGGTGAGCATAATAACCTGGGTATCCGGTGCTATTTTCTTGATTTCCGCAAGGGCTTCATGCCCGTCCATGCCTTTCATTTTGACATCCAGAACCACCACATCATGGGGGGTGTTTTCCAAGATGGCGATGGCCTCTTCCCCTGATGCGGCAATGGTTGTTTCAAATCCTTTTTTTCTCAGGAGAGTCGACGCTGTTTGACGAAACTGTGCCTCGTCATCCACCATCATCACCTTTGCTTTTTGAGTCATGTTGTGTTTTCCTTTCATTAACGGTTAATTGACAGCCGGCAGGCTTCTGCTCCCGCGATTCTTTCATCTCTTCATGTCCGGTTTTTTTTGAATTCATGCTACCTGTGAGCAACTATGGTGCCTGAACGTATTTCAACAAATATAAAAATATAACTATCTGAAATATATAATATTTTTTGTTTTATATGGATTTGGGCTTTGTTTTTTTTCAATCCGATGTCAGGTTATTTTGCGTATAGTAACTAATGAACGGATCAGCAATTGCTTCAGACGCCATCAGGGCTGCTTTCAGGACATGCCCTTGATCGGATGTCAGCTATTTTTACGGGTTGAAAAAATTCTCAATCCTGCGCGGAAAAATGATTGGTTCACGGAAATCTGAAACTCCGAAGATTACTTGACATTGGTCCGTCTGACCGGCGGATTCAGAAACGATTGTTCTCAACTGACTGTCGGTATAAAATTTGCAAGAATGGGAAAAAACCGGGACCTGATTTTGTTGACAGGCATGCCGAAATTATTTTACAGCCCATAAATCTTTTGATAATACTTTTAAATTTATGCGGCTTACAACAGGACAGGAGAAATCATCATGAAAACCACCCTGGTCAAAGACATCATGGTTCCTCTGGCGGATTATGCCACAGTGAATGAAAACGCCACCATGGCGGAAGCGGTCCTGGCCCTGGAACAGTCCCGAAACCGATTCGACAAGGAAAAACTCAAACACCGGGCCATCCTGGTCACCAACAGCCGGAACCGGGTGGTGGGACGGATCAGTTATCTGGATTTTCTCCAGGGCCTTGAACCCAAATACAATGAAATTGAAGAGCTCTACCATACGATCAATCGAAAACTGGGATCTAAATATCATCTGGTGGCGGATTACTCCCCGGACCAGTTTCAGGCCCAGATCCAGAAGTACCATCTCTGGGAAAAACCCTTGAACAATCTATGCGGAAAGGCCGCCGCCTGTCTGGCCAAGGACTTCATGCATGTTCCCACGGAATCGGACTTTATTAAAGAAGATGCCACCCTAGACCAGGCCATACACCAGTTTGTTCTGGTCCGGACCCAGTCTCTGCTGGTAAAAAACGCCCGGGACATCACCGGTATCCTGAGGCTCAGCGATGTGGTGGAGGCCATATTCAGCATGATAAAACAATGCCCGGTTCAAGATCGGTAAAAAACAATCAAAAATATATTCATCCGGTCATTCAGGCGTGAATGGGGGCGGATGATCAACAACAGAATGGATGCTGTCATACATCAAAGGAGATCAAAATGGTAACCATGGTTAAAATGCGGCTCATGCTGGTGGATGATGAAGAACGGTTTCTTCAGACCACCGGCAAAATGATCCGCAAAAAAGGCTATGATGTGCTCACTGCGGTCAGTGGTGAAGAATGTCTTGAAAAACTCGCACAGGAACTGGTGCACGTGGTGATCCTGGATGTAAAAATGCCGGGCATGGACGGGGTGGAAACCCTGAAAAAAATCAAACAGCAGTACCCCAGAATCGAGGTGATCATGCTCACCGGCCATGCCACGGCAGACTCGGCCGTGGAGGGATTGAAATCCGGGGCCACGGATTACCTTCAGAAACCCACCAGCGTGGAAGATTTGATTGCAAAAGCGGAACAGGCCTTTGCCCGGCACCTGGAAATAGAGGAAAAAA
>JAABSS010000086.1 GCA_011390235.1 Desulfotignum sp. | reverse complement strand
AAAAAGCCTATATCGCCGCCATCCTTGTGACCGGGGGATTCATGTTTCACTATGTGCCCATGTTTATTCTCGGTCTCCAGGGCATGCCCAGGCGGTATTATGATTATCTGCCCCAGTATGAAACCGGCAATTTTTTTGCCGGTTTCGGGGCCTTGTTCATGATTTTCGGGATCGGCCTTATGGTGGCCAACCTCCTTGTTTCTTTAAGCAGGCCGAGAAATGCCGGGCCTGATCCCTGGGGCGGGGTGACCCTGGAGTGGACCATCCCCTCTCCCCCCCCGGTGCACAACTTTGTACGCCCGCCTGAAATCATGGCATACCCCTACGATTTTTCCGGGGTGACAGACAGGTCAGCACAAAAACCAAAAGGAGAATAAATGGCTGTGCAGCGCGACCAGACCGGAAAAAAACTGGGAATGTGGCTGTTTCTGTACACTGAGATCATCCTGTTCGGCGCTCTGTTTGTGCTGTATGCGGTGTATTTTTCCTGGTACACACAAGATTTTATTCTGGGTGCCAAAGCACTGGACCTGGGTTTCGGGGTGATCAACACAGTGATCCTGCTGGTTTCCTCCTTTCTGGTGGCTGCCAGCATCACAGCGGTGCAGAAAGACCAGAGAAACATCGCACTGGCAGCACTGGCAGGTGCTTTGGTGTGCGGTGCTGTTTTTCTGGTGAACAAATATTTTGAATGGGGTCACAAGATAGAGATCGGCATTTACCCGGGCTCGGAAAGACTGCTGGACGGGCCGGCACCCCAGAACCTTTTTTTCGGGTTGTATTATGTGGTCACAGGTCTTCATGGTATTCACATTGTTATTGGCATGGTGCTTCTGGCGGTGAGCCTTGTTTTGGTGTTTTGCCGGAAAATTACGGCAGAAAATGATGCAGTGCTGGATAACTGCGGCCTTTACTGGCATCTGGTGGACCTGATCTGGATATTTATTTTCCCCTTGTTTTACCTGGTGGTCTGATAAAGGAGGCGTGATGGAGCATGCATCTCACATATTTTCCTACAAAACCCTGGGCCTTGTGCTGGGGGCGCTGCTGGTGCTCACCGGCGTGACTGTGGGAGCGTCTTACATCGATCTGGGATGGATCAATGTCTGGATCGCTCTGGTGATTGCATCGACAAAGGCCAGCCTGGTGCTGGTGGTGTTCATGCACATGAAATCTGCAGGAAAAGGCGTGGTGGTATCTTTTCTTTCCACCGTGTTTTTTCTGGCCATTATGATCGGTTTTATTTTCTGGGACGTGGCATTCAGGTGAGGTCAAGATGAGCGATATCATAAATCCGGTTACCCTGGTGGACAGATCCTTTTATTTTATCATAGGGTTTTCCTTTGTTTTCCTGTTTGCCATCACCCTGGTGATGATCTATTTTGTAATCCGTTACCGCAGGAGCAAACACCCGGTATCAGCCGACATACGGGGAAACTGGAAACTGGAGATTGCCTGGGTATTTATTCCCACCGTCATCGCCCTGGCCATGTTCGTTTCCGGGTGGCAGGCCTATACCGGGTTGCGCAATGTGCCTGAAGGGGCCATGGAGATCGAGGTCATCGGCCAGTCTTTTTCCTGGATTTTAATCTATGCCAATGGCAAAGAAACAGAAAATGAGATTCTGGTGCCGGTGAACACGCCGGTGAAACTCACTATTACTTCAGCCGATGTGATCCACAGCCTGTTTATTCCCGCCTTCCGGGTCAAGGTGGACGCGGTGAAAGGCATCAAGACCCATGCCTGGTTTCTGCCGGAAAAACAAGGGGAATATTTTTTCCAGTGCACGGAATTCTGCGGGGTGGGGCATGCAGACATGACCGGTGTGGTCAGTGTGGTGTCCCAGGAGGCGTTTGATGAATGGGTGGAAGAAGATGACGAATGGTAATCCTGCCATGGGATTCTCTGCCTGGCTGGTGCATCCGGCAGGCAGGGTGAAAATTTTCACAGAACTCACCAAAGCCCACCTCACCTTTTATATCGCCCTGTCCGCCGTGTTCGGCCATGTTATTTCCACACAAGATCCAGGAAAAGACACCCTGGTTCTGGGAACTGCTGTATGGCTTTTGGCAGCAGGGGCAGCAGTGCTGAACAATATCCAGGACCGTATATATGATGCATATTTTGTCAGGACCTGCCGCCGCAGCCTGCCCCAAAAAAAAATAACAGCCAAGACAGCCGGTTTTATTGCATCAGGCCTTATTGTGTCCGGACTCGGGATGTTGTTTTTGTGTTTTCATACGCCCCTTCCCCTGGTTTTGGGCGTTTTGTCCCTGGTCTGCTATAACGGGCTGTACACCCCGCTGAAAAAAAAAACATGCCTGGCTGTACTGCCGGGCATTGTTTGCGGCATGCTGCCGCCGGCCATCGGCTGGACAGCCGGCAGCATTACATCATCTTACACAGGCTTTCACACACTGTTTTATTTGATGCTTGTAGCGGGTATCTGGCAGGTGCCCCATTTTATGGTGCTGGCATCAAGGCACACACCTGTAAGCCCTGATCCTGTTCCGTTTTTCACACCACCTGTCGTGTGGACCATTGCGGAACGCAACATCCAGATTCTTATCTGGACCAGCCTGTACAGCCTGGCTGTTTTTTTATTCATCATCAAAGGCGGTATTGCCGGTTATGCATTTTCAGTTCCCCTGGCAGGCATGGCCCTGGCTCTGCCTGTGGGCATGGCCGTTTTCTTCAAAAGATGTTCGGGTTCCACGACTGGCCCGGGATTTTATGCCATCAACCTGTCCATGCTTTTTTTCATGGCCCTGGGCATACTGGATCACCTGGTTGTCTGAAAACAGATGGTCCAGTCTACATTTAACATGTGTACTGCCTGGGGGATGGCAAGCAGGTGTTACAGGTTTTTCTCTTTTTTTATGAGTGCGGCAATGCCCAAGGACAGATCCTGGATGATCCTGGTTTCACAAACACCTAAGCGCCGGCGGTTACTGATGTCAAACACGGATCCTATAACCTGTGTCTTTTCACCGGCGGTGCCGCGGATCTGGAGACCATGGGCATGGGCCAGTTTTGCCAGCTCTTTTGGCTGCTTTTCCAGTTTCGGCAGCCGGATATGGACCCCGGCCCGCATGGCGGTTCCTATATTGGTGGGGCAGGCGTTCAGATAGCCCAGGTCTGGATCAGATGCAAACACCAGGTATTGTTCAAGCATGTCCAGTGCCGTGACCAGTCGGTTGAATACCCGGCAGAGATGTCCGGATTTTTCCATACAGATGATCCGCAGATGGTCCTCTTCATTGATCCACACCATGAATTTTTTGTCTTCACTGGTGTAAACCCCCCGGGACAGGGGAAAGTCCGTAAGGATGCCGGCAGCTTCCTGGAATCGGTCACCAGGCGCAAATGCCCTGCCGGCGGGGACCTTGTCCCGGATCTGTCCGGGATCCAGTTCTCCCATGGGATGATAGCGGCCCTTCAGGGGGGCAGGCAGGTTTGTTAATGCAGCCAGGATTTTTTTTTCAACGCATTGTCTGTCCTGACGTCTAATATGGGGGGTGAATGCATGTGCAGCAAGATTTCTGGCCACCCGGACCCGGGAGGAAAGAATGAAATCCTTGTCCGGATCCAGGTCGGAAAGATCCAGCGGTTCCAGGTTTCCGAAATGGCGGACAGATCCTGTGATCTGGTGATAGGTTGTGATCACAGGATCGAATATTTCCCTGAACAGGGTATAGGATTCAGCATCACCGGCATAGATGCCGATACTGGAGTCATGGTTTTTCTGTCCGGATTGGATGGCCCGGGCCAGGGTGAATCCTGTGGCGGTTTTGCACCCGGACAGGCGGTCAAACATTGCCGGAGTCAAAAACCGTGCTACAAGGGAGCAGGATGCTTCAGGAAACAGCGGGCCGGTCACATGCATCAGCTTTCATATCTGGAAGACTGGCAGGAAATGCCCCGGGCCAGGGTGGTCTGGATCATGTCCAGCACATCGCAGTCATCGTGGCACCTGGGCAGATCCTTTCTGCGGGGGCAGTTGAGGCAGGGGCTCCGGGTCAGGTAACCGATTTCAAAATCAAACAGGTCTCTTTTAATCGCTGGGTTCATGGCTTTATTTTTCTTTTTGTTCACAAGCGGCAATATACCAGATACAGGGCAGTATCGTCAATACGGGTATTTGAAAAGGCATTTCTGGATATTTGCCATAGAAGCGCACGCTACTATGTCAAATATCCAGAGGCACTTATTTAGCCTTGTCAGACTTTGGCAGTCATGATAAGGGAAAAAGCAGTGGCAGTAATTTTTTATTAATCTCTGGAAAAGGTGGATTTTCTGTGGCTGAATCACGGTTTGCAGAACTTAAGGAAAAGGAAAAACAGGCAAGAAAACAGATCGTCATTGAATCCGCCCTGGCATTGTTTGCAAAAAAACCGTTTTATGAGGTGGGGATGCGGGAAGTGGCAGATGAAGCCGGCATATCCCCTGCCACCATTTACCGGTATTTTCCCAGCCAGGAAGCCTTGTTCAACGAAGCCTTTCTCCAGGACATATCATCTGCCAGTAAAGATTTTGAAGCCATGGTTGAAACAGATAAACCCGCCAGTATTGAGCAGTTCGGTGTGAAATTTGTGGAACATCTCATTGAAAATGAATCCACATTTCAGATGATGACCTATTTGATGCTCAAGGACAACCTGACCCATCCGGTCATGGGAAAATTTGATTCCGTGACCAAGATCTTTTTTGATCTGTTTGCCAAGCTGCTCTGCCGCCACGGTGTTGCCGCAGACAGCGCCCGGATTTATTCCCATGCGTTTGTGGCATCTATTACCGGTATCCTCATGACGTTCCGCAATTCTCCCTTAAAAGACAAATCATTCAGACGGGATCATATTATAAAAGTGGTGAAAATCACCGCATCTCTGTATGAAAACCAGTTGCTGGGTCAGCAGAGTGGTAAAAGTTTTTGATACCATTGTGCATGACCCGGTCCACCCATGATCCAAAGGAGTCAGTTATGGAAAAAACCGTATTGGTACCAGTGGCCCAGGGAATCGAAGAAATGGAGGCAATTACCATCATTGATGTGCTCAGAAGGGCCGGTGCAAAGGTGGTGGCGGCATCTGTGGATGAAATGGATATCACGGCTGCCCGGGGCACGCAGTTTAAAGCAGATGCATTGATAAAAGACTGCCTGGAACAGTCCTTTGACCTGATCGTGCTCCCCGGCGGCATCCCGGGAGCTGAAAATCTGAAAAAGTCCGAAGACCTGGCCTTTCTTCTCAAAAACCAGGCTGAAAAGAAAAAATTATACGGGGCCATCTGTGCCTCTCCTGCTGTGGTCCTGCATCATCTGGGCCTGGTCACACCGGGGGCTGTGACCTGTCACCCGGGCTTTGCCGCCCAGATTGAAGGGGGAACGGTCCAGGACAAGAATGTGGTCACAGACGGGAACTGTATCACCAGCAAAGGAGCGGGAACCGCCCTGGAATTTTCCCTGGCACTGGTGGCCAGGCTGTTTGATGACAAAACCGTGGAAGATGTAAAAGGAGGACTGGCCCTTTAGGCTGGCACCTGCCCTGTGGATTTTCTGGCCGGAATGACCCGGAAACAGCGGCAGCGCTCCCTTCAGATCGGTCTGGGTTTCGGCATGCTGGTGGTGGTGATCCTGGTGGAAGTGCTGGCCATCACCCCGGCCGGAATTTACTCTTTTACCACCAACGGGTATCGGGCCTTTAAAATCAATTCACCCAAACAACGGATACTGGCGGAAATCAACCGGGTACCGGCCATCAGAACCCTGGTCACCTGCAATCCCCGTTCCAGCACAACCCTTGTAACCAGACGTCACTTTTCCTATACAAAAGCGCTTGACACCGCAGATGTCTGGATCGCCCGGTACAGAAAGGAAAATGTGCTGATTTTTATGTTTCAGGACCAGGCCCTGGTCCGGATACTGCTGCTCAAAACCCGGTTCAACCAGCCGATATCCTCTCCCCTGTTTGACACCTGCCGGCCGGATCTGCTGCAGAACCCGGACCGGTTCCTGGAAAAGCAGACCGGGCATCCGGTTTTTTATCATTAAACCCGGTGGTATGCGTTATGCGTGATAAAACATGCATTGAATGTTGGACCGGTTTGCTGTATATCAGGGTGGGGTCAGAATGGGATCATCAGAATGGGGTCAGGCCTGCGTTATTGCGCTTTTTGTCATGTTATGAACCGAGTTTAAAAAGCACATTAACACAAGCCCCGTTTTACTGACCCCGTTGTACCGTTATATAGGTGACCCGGTTGGATATATTATACTAACGGTCATGCCCTGTTGGGCACAACAAAACAGGAAAGAATTCAGTGGGTTTATCTATTCTTTCATATAAAATTAGGTCAGGAAGGGTGCATGAAGCAGACAGACAATATAAAATCGACACGTATCGGGGTTGTGGGGGCCGGCTCCTGGGGAACCGCCCTTGCCAAACTGCTGGCAGATAAAGGCTTTGCCCTGGATTTCTGGGTATATGAACCTGAGGTGAAAGAACAGATTGAAACCTTTCGAGAAAACCGGGTATTTCTACCGGGGGGTCATCTGCCGGAATCCATTTCTCCCTCCAATGATATGGAAACCGTGGTGAAAGACAAAGACCTGGTGCTGGTGGTGGTCCCTTCCCACTGCATGCGGACCGTGGCATTGCAGATGAAGCCGTTTATTGCCGGGGATGCGGTGGTGATAAGTGCCTCCAAGGGTATTGAAAACAAGACCCACCTGACCATGACCGGTATTTTCGAAGAGATTCTGGATCATATTCCCCCTAAAAACCTGGCAGTTCTGTCCGGACCCAGTTTTGCCAAGGAGGTGGCAGCAGGTATTCCTACGGTGGTGGCAGCGGCATCCGTGGACCGGGAAGTGGCGCAGTTTGTCCAGTCTGTTTTTTCCTGTCCCACCTTCAGGGTGTATGTAAATGATGATCCCGTGGGCACCCAGATCGGCGGGGCCGTGAAAAATGTTCTGGCCATTGCCGCAGGCATCTGCGACGGCATGAACATGGGGCTGAACCCCAGGGCTGCGCTCATCACCCGGGGACTGACCGAGATGAACCGCCTGGGCACCTGTCTGGGAGCGGATCCGTTGACCCTGTCGGGCCTGGCCGGGGTAGGGGACCTGCTGCTCACCTGCACCGGGGCCTTGAGCCGTAATTACACCGTGGGCGTCCAGATCGGCCAGGGCAAAAAGCTGGATGATATCATCTCGGAGATGCGCATGGTGGCCGAAGGGGTGAAAACCACCCGGTCCGTGTACAACCTGTCCCGCAAACTCGGGGTGGACCTGCCCATCTGCAACGAAGTCTACCATGTATTGTTTGAAGATCTTCCTGTGGCGGAAACCGTGCAGCGCCTCATGAACCGGTCCCTGAAACACGAGCTGGACGGGGTGGTGTAAAAGTCCGGGCAAATGCATGCCGGTATGAAAACAGGGCCGGCATCCTGGATAGACCATTGATAAAAAAATCAAAGGAGGCAGTATGCCCTACGTCAACATCAAGATTACAAAGGAAGGGGCCACCAAAGAGCAGAAAGCCGAGCTGATCCAGGGGGTGACCCGGCTGTTGTCAGATGTGCTGAAAAAAAATCCCGCCACCACCTTTGTGACCATCGAAGAGGTGGACACCGACAACTGGGGCGTGGGCGGTATCCCGGTCACCGAGCTGCGAAAGCAGCAAAAATAATCTGTCACTGCCTGAAATCTCAGACCATGGCATTCCCCATCCGTGACAGCCTGGGCCTGTGCGCCCCGGGCGTCATCTGTCTGATCGGTGCCGGCGGTAAAACCAGCCTGATGTTCTGCCTGGCCCGGGAACTGGCAGGTGCGGGCAGCACAGTTCTTACCACCACCACCACCAATGTGCATTTTCCTTCAAAAGAACAGTCTGCCGTCACCCTGGTGTCAGACACTGCGCAAGACCTTGCGGCACAGAGCGCATCTTTTTTGAAAGACCACCGCCATCTGTCCGCAGGCAGCTTTCATGTGCCGGATACCGGCAAACTCAAGGGATTTGCCGCCCCGGTCATTGATGAGATATGGCATGCCGGCTGCTTTGACTGGGTCATTGTGGAGGCGGACGGGGCCCGACAGCGGCCCATCAAGGCCAGCGACACCCATGAACCGGTGATGCCCTCGGTCACCACTGTGGTTATCCATGTCACCGGCCTGGATGCCCTCGATACCCCCCTGGATGACGACCATGTCCACCGCTCCGCCATATTTTCCCGCAACACCGGCCTGGCTCCGGGAAGCCCGGTGGATATTCCTGCCTTGGCTGGGTCCTGTGTTCTGGAAATTCAAAAAGCCTGTGCTCTGGCCGGATCTGATCCGGCCGCCGTTGTCTGGCTCAATAAGGCAGATGACCCGGACCGGGTGGCAGCCGGCCATGCGGTTGCGGCCAGGTTGAAAAAAGACCGGCAGGATATGCATAAAGGTGATGTCCGAAAAGGCGGGGGAAAACACCCCTTTCACCATAATCAGTCCTACCCGTGGCCCGACCGGGTGGTGATTGCCAGCCTGGCAGACCCGGATCCGGTAAAGGGTGTGGTAATCATATGACGTGCAATACCGCAGGGTCCAGTAAAAAACCGGTTGCCGGCATCATTCTGGCTGCCGGGTGCGGCTCACGCATGGGCACCACCAAACAATTGCTGCCCTTTGAAAATACCACCATTTTAGGGCGGGTGATTGCCATTGCCAAAGCATCCATGCTGGATCATATTGTCCTGGTTCTGGGATTTGCGGCCGGCCGGATCCGCCAGTCCCTGGACCTGACCTGCCCGGACATGACCGGCATTCACGTGATCGAAAATCCACACTGGAACAAAGGCCAGTCCTTTTCAGTGGCCGCCGGTCTCAAGGCCCTGCCGGAGGACACCGGCGGTGCCCTGTTCCTGCTGGGGGACCAGCCCCTGGTCATGGTCCGGACCATCAACCACCTGGTATCTGCATTCCAGACCACGGACCACTGGATTCTGGTGCCCAGGTTCCAGGGAAAAAGAGGCAATCCCGTGCTGGTGGCAAAACCGTTGTTTTCGCATCTTGCCTGCCCGGCAGGCGATGCCGGGGCCAGGGTGCTGTTCCGGGAATTTGCGCACCGGATGCAGGGCATTGCAGTCTCCGATGCCGGGATTCTCAAGGATGTGGACACGCCGGAAGATTACACAAAACTTGCAGCCGACCGGAATGAATCTTCAACACCATGACCATGTAAAGAGAGGAGAAACATATGATACGGTCCTTCAGGGGCAAAGCACCGCGCATTGCCGCATCTGCGTTTGTGGATGACACAGCGGTGCTTATCGGAGATGTGGAGATCGGCGAGGAATCCAGTGTCTGGCCGGGTGCGGTGATCCGGGCCGACCTGGGGAAAATCACCATCGGCAGACAAAGCATTGTGGAGGACAACTGCGTGATTCATGCCGGTGCCCCCGGCGGCAGAGATGGGAACGTTACCATCGGTGACCGGGTGGTCATCGGCCACGGCGCAGTGCTCAACTGCCGGTCCATCGGCAATTACGTGCTCATCGGCATGAACGCCACCCTGCTCCATGAAGCCTGCATCGGCGATTTCTGCCTCATCGGCGCCGCCGCCCTGGTGGGGGCCGGCAAAACCATCCCGGATTATTCCCTGGTGTTTGGCGCCCCCGGGAAGATCAAGGGCCGTCCGTCCGAAGAGCAGCTCTGGTGGGCAAAAAGCGCGTATGAAGAATACAAACCCTTGATTGAGGAGTGCAAAAAAGCGCAGAAAGGGTCAGGTTTCTGATCCCTTTTACTGAATGGATCCGCTGTAAAAAAACCATCCCAATCCGATTATGTACAAAATTATACCCAGAACACTGTGTTCAATGCTGGTGATAAGGAGTGACTTTGTTTTCAAATAACGGTAGCCCAGAATCATGCCGGCGAAGATAGACAATACCGGGGCACTCACATTGGCGTACCACAGGTGGAACAAACCAAAACTCAACCCGTTCAGAACAACAAGAGACACAGGCCCCGAAAAAATCAAACGGTAGCGGTGAAAGAAAAACGCCTTAAAAATGATTTCCTGGGGCAAAGCGCCCAGCAGCGGGTATATCAGTACAAAGGTCAGCACTGCATTCGGGCGGTCAATTGGAAAGACAAATAACCGGTCCTCATACATCAGATAGGTAAATATCCCCAAAAATATGCTGACCCCGATGCATGTGATCAGGATTTGTTTCATCCGGGATGAAAAATTTTGCATATTCCACAGAACGGAACGGTCAAATGCTTTGTCAGAAAACAGGTATATCAGACAGCCGAGGGCAGCAAACAGTAAAACAGGCATTAATTTAAACGCCAGCAGGTGACGAAACCAGTATAGCGCCATGGGCACCATAAAAAAAAGAACCAGACATTCGATTCTGAGCCACAATTTTTTCCATTCAACATCAAAATGTTGAACGAATTTTATCTGGCTGGTAAGCGCAGCTGGTTTAATATATTCACCCATTCCTTAACCTTACCCATTTTTCAGGTCGGTCAGTTTTTTCATCAGGGCATCGTATTCATCTTCATAGGCCAAAAGATCCATCATCACAGGGGGTTTGGTTGAGTGGGCCGGCAGCCGCTCTTTGGTTTCTCTGATGAGGATTTCCAGTTCTGCCATTCGTTTTTTAATTTTATCCACAGTATTCAATGATCTTTTCCTTTGATAATGGTAATGATCAGCCACAGCCCTATCACGGCGGAAATAAGATACCCGATCATGCCCAGGGCAGGGAACCCGAAAAGAAAGGGTGGCACCCCGGTTGTAATAATCATGGATGAGCCGATGATCATGGCCCCCAGAACAATGCCCATGGTCAGGCGCTTGAAACTGCTTTCAATGGCTTTTTGCAGGGGGCTCAGATTTTTGTGGTCAAACTTGATGGCGAACTCGCCATGTTCCATTTTTTTGAAGATGGCTGAAAGGGTTTTGGGCAGATGCTGCTGGAGACTCCATATACTGGAAAGGTTATGGCGCAGTCGCTGCAACATATATTGTTTTGAATACCGCTGGGATACCAGTTTGCGTATATGGGGTCTGGCTTCGGAAATTACATCCAGATCCGGATACAGCATGCGGGCTGTGCCTTCCACAGTGATTGCGGCCTTGATGACGATGGACATGTCCGGCGGCAGCCGCAGTTCATGGGATTTCAATATCTGGACAATGTCCTCCAGCAGCCGGCCCACTCGGATTTCCTTGAGTGACAGAGACATGTAAACATCCATGATTTCCATTATATCTTTTTCCAGCTGTCGGGTATTTATGGGTTTTTGTGCAATAGCGATATTTAGCAGTATTTCTGTCAGTTTTCTGCTGTCTTTGTCCACTCCAGCCCGGATCAGAAAAAGCAGTTCGTTTTTTTCATCCACGGTCAGCCTGCCCACCATACCCCAGTCCATAAGGCACAGCCGATTGTCCCTTGTGATAACCATATTTCCCGGATGCGGGTCTGCATGGAAAAAGCCGTGGTCTAAGATCTGAAGAATGGCGGACCGCAAACCAATCCCGGCCAGGGTCTTACGCTGATCCTGAGAAAGTGTAAGCTCTGGTGTGATCTTGGTTCCTGAAATAAAGGCAATCACAAGCACTTTAGGGGTTGAATATTCGGTGAATACTTCGGGAATAACAATATCTGATTCTTGTTCAATTTTTGATTTGGCAATCTGGATATACCGGGCCTCCCTGGAAAAATCAATTTCCCTGAGTAGTGTCCGCCGGCTTGATTCCACAATACCCGGCAGGTCATACATCCTGAGGATATCAATATTGTTGTGAGCTTGTCTGGCCAGAGTTTCCAGAATATCCAGATCGTTTTTAACAATTTTGGCAATTCCCGGCCGCCGCACTTTTACCGCCAGAACCTTTCCTTTACTGCGGTGGACCGCTTTGTGCACCTGGGAAAGGGATGCCGCAGCCACAGGTTCCGGGTCAAAAGAGCTGAACAAAGATTCCAGGGAGGTGTCGAATTCATTTTCCAGAACCTCTTTGACTTGTTCAAAGGGAATCGGGCCGACCGCATCCTGGAGCTTGCTCAATTCCCGGATCAAAGGCACAGGCAATATATCCGGACGCATGCTTAAGATCTGCCCCACCTTGACAAAGGTGGGGCCAAGTTCTTCAATGGCAAGCCGTATGCGCTCAAACACGTCGGCCTCTGTATCTATCTGGGGGGCTATGTCGTGTACCAGGTTTTTCATCGGCAGATCCAGGCGCTGGAGCAGATCCCCGAATCCATATTTGACCAGCACCACAGCGATATCCTTTAAACGGCCGAGATTTGTTAAAGTTTTCAGTTCCACAGGCAGGGTCCTTTTCTTTTATCAACCACAACAATTATTTCCTGCAAAATCACTTTTACATCTATATCATATCCATATGATATAATAAATCCATTCCGGCACCAAACCGACCAGCAACTCAAGTGAGTTACGGAGAAGGATATAAAAAGATTTTTGAAGAACGAACTCTGTAAATAAGGATATTAAAATTTGACCTGAACACGGCTTTTGATTTAAAATACTTCTAAATATTAAAAGGAGGTAGCAATATGTTATATTCAGGGCATTTTTCATTTGATGAGCTAACCACATCCGGCCAGGAAGGACATGGGTATTTTACCTGTCTGGTAAAAGCCGGAACCCCGGAACTGGCGCTTCAAAAATTTCGTCAGCGGATCCAGACCATCAGAGATGAGATCCAAACCCCGCTTTTTAAAAATATCCAGGCAGTGTATGTAGAAGATATTGTGGAAATTGCTGACAGTCCGAATGAGGCGGTGGTTACCCGTTTCCAGTCATCGGACGGGCCTTTTCCCAGATCCAGAAGCTGTTCTTTGCCCACCTCCGACACAAAAATTATAAAAGCCTATCAATGGATCCCGGAATCAGCACCTGACAATGACAAAAAACAAACCGACCAGGAACAGGAGTACAAAGAAGCGGTTCCTTTTATGCATTTTTCCGAATAACATCCATGCCCTGGCGGGTACAACAAAGAAAGAAAGCTGTTAGCTGAATACTGATAGCTGACGGCTGACGGCTTTCATATAAAACGGTCTTATGTAAGGCTGTGGGGAATTTTTATGCAGGCACGTGAAACATCACTCTTTGGACAAAGTTAGATCAATGGATACCTTCTGGTCCTATATTTCAGGTCCACAAGTCCATCCGGCAATGGTACTTCTGCCGTATGCGGTCCTGCCGGTGGTGGGATTTCCGGTCACCCCTTTCCTGGTCCTTCTGGGTCTGAGATTCGGATCTGTGGGGGGCATTGTCATCATGCTGGCCATCATGCCGGCCCATCTTGCCTTTGCCTTCTGGTTCAGCCGGGCGGTTGCCGGCAGATGGGTACAGAGCCTGGCAAAAAAAATGGGGGTGGCCATACCCCGGATGCCTGAAAACCGGCAGCTGGGATTTGGATTTTTGTTCATGGTGGTTCCGGGACTCAGTTATTCTTTAAAAAATTTTCTGCTGCCTTTGTCCGGGATCGGGTTTGTCCCTTATCTGATTTGCGGGTGGCTGATTCAGGGAATTATGGGCATTCCTTTTGTGATCATGGGAAAGGCAGTGGTGCAATGGGATATAAAGCTGCTGGTCGGGGCAGGAATAGTTATTCTTATAATTTTTGTGTTTAGACGCAAAATTCTTGATATTTACAATGATATTATGAAAAGAGAAAAAAACAGATGAAAATATTATTTACAACCGGACTGATTTTGTTGGTTTCCTCTTTGGCATGGTGTCAGGAATCTGCGGGTTTACAGACGTTTCAGGTTTTTTATGAAAACGATCTTTTCGGTGATACAGACCGGTATTACACCAATGCCCTGCAGATGACCTGGCTGTCCAAAGACCTGGAACGGTACAGAGAAGATGTACGCCTGCCTGAATGGGCCCTGCCTTTGATCCGCAAAGTCCCGTTTGCCCATGTTCCCGGAAGTATCCACAATATCGGGTTGTTGCTGGGCCACCAGATTTATACGCCGTCAGACAAAGACGTTGCTGCACTGCTGCCTGATGACCGGCCTTATGCCGGCTATTTATACACAGGGATTGCCCTGCACAGCAAAACCACAACCAAACTGGATACCATTGAAATCACCCTGGGAATAGTTGGCCCGGCATCTCTGGCGGAACAGGTCCAGAATACCGTGCATGATCTCAGGGACATTGACGAGGCACAGGGGTGGGATAACCAGCTGGATAATGAGCCTGCCCTGGGATTTTCCTGGCAGCGCAAATGGCGCACACACCGGGCAAATCTCACCGATATTCTGTGTTATGACATGCTCACCCATACCGGTGTTACCCTGGGCAATGTCAGAACATCGGCAGATGCAGGGGCTGAAATCCGGCTGGGATACAATATCCCCATGGATTTCGGCTCTGACGTCATCCGCCCGGGGGCCGGGATCAGCGCACCAGTGTCTGTTTTCGGTTATCCAGCCCCCCCTGTCTTTGGCCTGCACTGGTTTGCCGGTGTACGGGGGGAATTTGTGCTTCGGGATATATTTCTGGATGGCAACACCTTTGAAAGCAGCCACAGTGTAGATAAAAAAAACCTGGTGGCGGAATTTTCCACTGGCATTGCCGTAAGCTATAAGATGATCAAGCTCACCTACCGCCATGTTTTCAGAACCGAGCAGTTCGATAACCAGGCCAAGGGGCATGTGTTGGGATCACTGGCTGTGACTGTTTCTTTTTAGGCTTGAACCACACCTGTTTCGGGTGTAGGTTCCGGTGCGGGGCAAAAAGATTATCCAGTCTCAGGGGTGTTACACCGGTGCAAGCAGACAATGCGCCTGTGATGTATCCAGATCTTCGGGGTGATATCCGGGAACCGCTGCCCTGCAGGCGATGGGCCTGTCATGTACAGATGCGTCAAGAAACAGTTCCAGGCCTTTGTCCGATGCGGTGAATGTCACGGTAACAGTGCCCCCCGGCACCAGGGTGGGACCAAAAGACAGGGTGGTGTTTTTTTCAAGCCATCGGGGAAAAAGGCCTGATCCCAGAACAAGAAGGTCCCCTTCTTCTCTTATGAACAGGCTGCGCATCATCATTATCCATTCTGCAGCGGCCCAGCCGTGCTGTCCGTCTCCCATGCATCCGCCCCCGGTCAAGGGGTTGATGGCTTCCGGCCACTGCCCGGTGGGGGAAGCCAGATCCGCCACGGTTGCTATCAGATCCCTGTACCGGGTGTCCTGGCTGCGCAAAAAAGTCTGGGCCATGGCCAGGGTCAGATAAATATTGATGCCTGAATGGATCATATCCTGGAAAAAGGCATTGCCATAGGAACAATGGGACATGAGATAGGACATGGTCTGCATGATTCTGGTATCGTTGGGCAAGGTTATCTGCAAGGGATAATCCGCAACCAGAGATCCTACCGCGCCTGCATCCATCCGGCGGTAGGGAGAGGCTGGTATGGCATGGTGTTTTTTATACCCCGGTGCCTGGTGCAGGGTGGTAAAAATCCGGTCTTCAAAAGCCTTTGCCAGGGCCGCAAAATCTTTTTGATCTACCGTATTTCCCTGCTTTTCT
>JAABSS010000072.1 GCA_011390235.1 Desulfotignum sp. | reverse complement strand
CTATCCAGACGGGATCCAGGCCCTGTCCGGCATCGACCTGGAGATTTTACCCGGGGACCGCGTGGCCCTGGTGGGGCCGAACGGGTCCGGCAAGACCACGTTGATCAAGCTGCTCAGCGGGCTGCTGGCACCGGCACAGGGAACCGTCTGTTTTAAAGGCAGGGCATTGACTGGAGACCACCTGGACCAAACCCGCCTGAACATGGGGGTGCTGTTCCAGGATCCGGATGACCAGCTGTTTGGGCACACGGTCATGGAGGATGTGGCATTCGGTCCCCGCAACCAGGGGAAATCCCGGGAAACCGCGGTCCTGTGTGCCGGACAGGCCCTGCAGCAGGTCAATCTGGCGCATCTGGCCTACAAGGAACCCCATAACCTGAGTTTCGGCCAGAAAAAGCGGGCCGCCCTGGCCGGCATCCTTGCCATGCAGCCTGAGGTGCTGATACTGGACGAACCCACCACCAACCTGGATCCGGGACAGGAAGCCGTGTTTCTGGACCTGCTCAAAGGGTTTGACGGCACCCTGATCTGCATCTCCCACGACCTGATTTTTCTATACGAACTGTGCGAAATTGCCGTGGTGCTCCATCAGGGCAGCATTCACCACCATGAACCCCTGCGCGAACTGGTTTCCCGGCGGGATTCCCTGCGGGACCACGGTCTGGATTTTTCCTTCCGCCTGACCATCCCGGCCAATGGGACAGCTGTCCATGAAGAAAATGGAACCGGCCCCGCCCCCTCATGTGAATGCGCCGGAATCCAGGACACTCATTCAGCCTTTCCGCCCCTGGTCTGCATGGAAAACTACGGGTATGTCTACCCGGACGGGACCCCCGGGCTCCAGGATTTGTTTCTTCATATCCACGAAGGGGAAAAGACGGCCGTGGTGGGGGAAAACGGGGCTGGGAAATCCACCCTGCTGGCCTGCCTGTGCGGACTGCGCCAGGGCAGTGGCGACCTGTTTTTCAAAGGAACCCGGGTGACCAAAAAACAGCACAAAGATCTGTGGCGCCGGGCCGGGCTGGTGTTTCAGGATTGTGCCGACCAGCTGTTCTGTGCCAGTGTAAAGGAAGAGATGCTGTTCGGCCTGCGCCGGCTGGGGCTTGCAACGGATGAGTGCCGGCACCGGGCCGCAGATGCCCTGGCCCGGGTGGGTCTGGCCGGATTTGAAAACCGGGTGCCCCTGCACCTGTCGGGCGGGGAGCGCAAACGCCTGGCTTTAGGCTGTGTCCTTGCCATGGACCCGGACCTGCTTATCCTGGATGAGCCCACTGCCGGACTGGACCCCCGGGGAGAAGAACAGCTCATGGCCATTCTGGGAACCTTTGACAAAACGCTCCTGCTGGTCAGCCATGACCTGTTTTTTATTGAAAAACTGACCCACCGCACCCTGGTGATGCACCAGGGCCGGGTCATCAGGGATCTGCCCACGCCGGTTTTCATGCAGGATGACCAACTGTGCCGCTTCAACGGCCTGTCATTTTCCTATCGCCAGCGCACGGCCACAGCCATCCGGCAGCTGCAGCATGAACATGAACACCGCCATCCCCACCTGCACATCCATGATCATCCCCACCGCCACGGCAGCACCGTGCACGCCCACCCGCATGAGCATCTGCATGATCATCCCCACCGGTTCGTGCACACCCACCCCGGGGGCACAAAAACCCATGACCATGCCCACCGCCTGGTGCATGATCACGAGCATCCCAACCACGATGCCGAACCCCATGATCATTCCCATGAGTGATGTTATGATAGAGGTATCGGTTCCAACGCGGATTTTCTGCCTTCCGGTTCCAGAACCACGCGGCTGCGCGGCAAATGGCCCGGAAGTTTTTCCTGGAGAAACAGGATCAGCTTTTCCCTTACTTCACAGCGCAGGTCCCAGGCGGTTGACGAATCTTTGGCGCTCATCAAAGCGCGGATTTCCACCGTGTGCTCGGTGGCATTCGTGACCTGCAGCACATTGACTTTTTTGTCCCATCGGTCATTGTTTTCAAGGATGCGGGTGAGTTCCTGCCGCAGGTCTTCTATGGGTACGGTGTAGTCTGCGTAAATAAAGACCGACCCCAGAATATCGGCTGAAACGCGGGTCCAATTCTGAAAGGGCTGGTCGATGAAATACGAAATAGGCAGAATAAGCCGGCGCAGGTCCCAGATACGGAGCACTACGTAGGTCAGCGTGATTTCTTCAACTCTTCCCCATTCGCCTTCAACGACCAGTACATCGTCCACCCGGATCGGCTGGGTAAAAGCGAGCTGAATACCGGCGATAAAATTCCCCAGCGTTTTTTGCGCGGCAAAGCCCATGACAATACCCATGATGCCGGCGGAAGCGATCAGACTCACCCCGACCTGGCGCACAGGTTCAAAAGTGATCAGCATCAAAGAAATTGTTACCAGGACAATGAGCGTTTTGATTATATTTTCGATCACGCGGATCTGGGTATGGATGCTCCGGGCCCGCAGGTTATCGCTGATCGTGATGTCGTACTGCCCGGTAATGATATCGCGGATCAGATGAACAAACGTGATGGCCAGCCACCCGAAAGACGCGATCAGCCACAAAGTCACCATATTGGACAGTACGGCATGCGGTCCCTCGGGTAAATCCATGAACGGCAAAGCTGAACGCAGGCAAAAAGCCGGAATAAGGGAAATCAAGGACGGCTGCAGCAGGTGGAGGTTGACCTTGAAGCTGATAAAAGAAAGTTTTTTCAGCCAGCGCAGGAGGATGTAAGAAACGATCTTGTAAAGGATAAAACCGAGCACGAGGGCGGCCGCAGCGATAACAAGCGCCTGAAAGGCGGGATTATTCCATCTGAATAGCATGCGGTTATTCTCCTTGACTGAAAGGCAGCGGTCCGCGCGGGTTTGTAAAAAGCATTCTCAGCACCAAGGGTTTAAATACACACGATCACAGCCGCCGCGCCGCCGCAAGTTGTGTCTGTGATTTCTTGCAGTCATGAATTCCAAAATAACGCAAAGGAGTCCACAAGTCAACGCTCAACTGGCTGCCAGGCCCTCGACGTGCTGAGAGCGCAAACGCCTGGCCTGTGTGCTTGCCATGGACCCGGAACTGCCCGGACATTGCCACTGCCATTTTTTAATATTTATGGCATGGAATAAGGAGGAAATATCAGGTCGTGGATTTGAGCGGCTCGAATGACTTGCATTAAGGTGCGAAAAATTATAAAGTAACAAATTTTTTATTAATACTGAATGAAGAAGAACGGCTATGAAAAAAATTGTCGTGGCAATTGCCTGTGTGTTTTTTGTGTCGGGTGCGTATGCTTATGATGAACTTGAGTTTAGCGGGGGAAAACATCGTGGCCCTGTGTTGTTTGACCATGAGTTTCATATGTTTGACTTTGACTGTCTGGATTGCCATCATGTGATGGAAAATGGAGAAAATGTTCTGGATGACGCTGATCTTTTTGAGGGCAATCCGGATATTTTGTGTGCTTCGTGTCATGATTCCCAGTCTGAAATCGACAGGACCCAGGCCTTTCATTATCAATGTATGGGGTGCCATAATAATTACAGTCTGACTTCAGAACCCACCGGACCAACCCTTTGCGGAGAGTGCCATATTCTTGATAAATGATTGAGCGCTGATTGTTTATTTTAACAATGCAATGATCTTATAAGGAATGGTCCCGGCATTGGGATCAGATGATATTACAAAACGTGGAGGCAGGAAGTGGTTAAAGCAGAAAGAAAACCCGTTCAGGAAATTCTTGATGCCATTGACGGGTATGAAAAAATTTTAAATGTGGGATGTGGCGGATGCGTTTCAGTTTGCCTTGTGGGGGGGCAAAAAGAAGTGAATGCATTAAACGCAGAGCTTAAGGTTCATTTGAAAAAAGCGGGGATCCAGAAGCAGATTGACGGGTATACGGTTGAGCGCCAATGTAATGAATCCTTTTTAAAGGAGCTTGACAACAAAGTGATTGAATATGACTGCATTGTTTCCATGGCGTGTGGTGCCGGTGTGCAGCACATGGCCCAGCGGTTTTCAAAGATACCTGTACATCCGGTTGTGAATACGGTTTCAATTGGTGTTGATAAGGATCTGGGCATGTACGAAGAAAAATGCCGTGCCTGTGGTCATTGCGTTTTGGGGTATACGGGTGGCATCTGTCCTGTGACAAGATGCGCCAAAGGGCTTTTCAACGGACCCTGCGGCGGGACCAATGGAGACAATTGTGAAATCAGTAATGAAATCCCCTGTGCCTGGCTTGATATCTACAAACGGCTCAAGGATCAGGATCGTCTGGATGATATTTTAAAAGTTCGCCCACATATGGAATGGCAGAACCAATCCCCCCGAACGATTATCCAGGAACCTTATGAGAAAAGGTATCTCGCCTGAGGATAGAGGTAACATAATTATGGCATTATCACATATTTTTTCCTGGACATTTATGTATGATTTTATCAGAGGCCCCATGGTGTGGCTCTCTTTTGTCATATTTTTCTGTGGTGTGGTTTTTCAGGTGCTGCGGTTTATGTCTTTGCTCAAAGAACAGCCGGTACAGAAGCTTGAACCCGGACCGGGAAATATTATCCATAGTCAAACGGTCAGCAATTTAAAGGTGGATCGGGTTAAGACGGGCTGGTTCAAAAAGGGTCCGGATAAAAAGGACTGGATGGTATGGTTAAAGCTTTCCATTGCAGGGGTTAATCCTTTCATGACGATTGTTACAACAATTTTCCATGTCCTTCTTATCGGTGTGCCTGTATTTGTGCTGGGTCACAATATATTGCTGGACAATGCCTTTGGTGTCAGCATGGTTTCGTTACCTGAAAATGTGTCTGATTTTTTAACCGGGATTGTTATTTTCTGCATCTTGATTTTTTTATTCCGAAGGCTTTTTCTTGACCGGGTAAAAATGATTACAAGCTATGCGGATTATTTGTTTTTAGGCATTGCAGCAGCACCCTTTGTCACTGGATATCTTGCATATCACCAGGTGTTTTCGAATTATAAACTCTTGATCTCTTTGCATATTTTATCTGGCGAACTCCTGTTGATGGCGGTGCCGTTTACAAAATTCATTCATATGATTTACATGATTATTGTCCGTTTTAATGTGGCGGGCGAGTATAGTTTCGGCAATGCCACGAAAAACTGGTAACGTTGCAGGGACCGGAGAACCAACATGTTCAGAAAAAAAAATACAGCGGGTGTCAACAGTAATGAAATACGGGCCATATTAGACGAAAAAAAGACAAAAATGAAATTGTCTTTAAAGGCGTGTGCCCATTGCTCTCTTTGTGCGGAAAGTTGTTTTTTGTTTATGGGACATAATAAAGACCCGAAATACATGCCGTCATATAAGTTTTTAAATTCAGTGGGTGTTTTATACAAAAAAAAAGGGAATGTCGATAAACAGGATCTGGGTGAGATGAGGGATCTTGTATGGGAACGGTGTGTGCTTTGTACCAGATGTTATTGCCCTATCGGTATAGACATCCCTGATATGCTGGCGCTGGCAAGAAGGATATGCCGCAGCCAGGGCGTTTACCCGCAATATGATAGAGAATAAAAGAACGTGC
>JAABSS010000071.1 GCA_011390235.1 Desulfotignum sp. | reverse complement strand
GCAAGTTCAAGTTCTTTAAAAAACAACTGGGCGACATCAACGGCATCCCACGGCTTCTGGATGTGGGTCAGTGCAATGACGCCCATTCCGCCGTGCTCATTGCCGTGGCATTGACAAAAGCCTTTGACACGGATGTCAACGGCCTGCCGTTGTCCTTTATCCTGTCCTGGTACGAACAGAAAGCCGTGGCCATTCTGCTGAGTCTGCTGCACCTGGGCATCAAGGATATTCACATCGGCCCCTCTCTGCCGGCTTTTGTGAGCCCCAATGTTCTGGATGTGCTGGTGAAAAATTACAATTTGACCCCCATCAGCACCCCGGACCAAGACCTGAACAAAATTCTGGGATAGCCTGCCTTGATCTGACAGCAAGCCCCCCCCCCC
>JAABSS010000070.1 GCA_011390235.1 Desulfotignum sp. | reverse complement strand
ATCGCGGGGGGGGCTTTTTTGTGAACCGCTTAACAGAAAATGTACAAACAGCTATGCATGAAAGGACTGTTCTTTCATGCGTTCTTGTGTCCGCTACGAGCCACGGCATGGCCTTTAATATGAAATGATTCTATCGCCATCACGGTTGACAAGATGCCGGAAATATCAGACCGGTCAAACACCGGAATCCGCCTTTGCTCTGCTGCCAGTAGGTCCCTGCCGACCAAGGGGGTATTGGCAGCCGCGGCGGCAACACCCGAAACCTGAAGGAACAGGGGTGGTCCTGCCGGTACCGGGATGTCCGATGATCTGTACCGTTTTCTTGTTCACTGCCGCTCCCTGCAACTGTATGCCAACCCTGCCGGATCATAATGAACCATAGGATATCCTTGACTAAATCCTTTTTACCGGGTTACGGAATTAAATTCAATATTATTGTGGCTATTATCATTCCTCTTTAAGTCTGGCCCCAAACTTGACAAAGGGCATATCCTGTTGCACAATGTGAATTATGAATCACAATTCTTTACTGGAGTATTCTATGCCGGCAACAAAAACACAAACCCTTCAGCGCCAGGAACAGATCACCCAGGCGGCCCTTGACCTGATCAATGACAGCGGGGTGACGGGTTTGCGCATTGCCGGAATCGCCCAAAGGGTGGGTATTGTGCCTTCTGCACTGTACCGCCATTTCACCAGCAAGGATGCGGTGCTGGATGCGGTGCTGGATCTGATCAGACAACGGCTTCTGGACAATGTGGCCCATGTCCGGCAGGAAACTTTTGTTCCGCTGCAGCAGCTCAAACTGCTTTTCACCCGCCATACCGCCATGCTCAGCGAAAACCAGGCCATCCCCCATGTGATGTTTTCCGATGCCGTGTATAATGGACAGCCCGACCGCAGGGCCAGGGTGGCAAACATCATGACCTCCTATTTGAAAGAGATCGAAACCATCATTGAATCCGGCAGGCAAAACGGTTCCATCCGAAAGGATGTGGTCCCTGCCACTGCTGCGATCATGTTTCTGGGTATGATCATGCCGGCGGCGGTTCTCTGGAATTTATCAGAAGCAAAATTTGACATGGCCGCCCATGTAAAAACCGCCTGGCCGGCATATGAACGAAGCATCGCCGCACAGGAGCCAAAGAAAACATCATGAAACAGATACTCTACAGACTGGGAAAGGCCCTGTTGATACTGCTGCCGGTGGCTGCGGCCCTGGCTGCGACCATCTATCTTGTAACCCACAAACCAGGCCCGTCACAAAAACAGACCGCGGAAGCTGTCCAGACCCTGCGGGTGATTCCGGCCCCGGTGGTGGACCTGGTACCCCGGGCGGAAGGATACGGGATTGCAGAACCGGTAAAGGTGTGGGAGGCAGTGGCTGAAGTAAAGGGCCGGGTTACCGCCACCCACCCGAACCTGCAGCCCGGGCAGTTGATAAAAAAAGACAGCCTGCTGGTCCAGATAGACCCTACTGAATACCGCCTTGCAAAAGCCCGTTTAGAAGCGACCGTTGCAGAAACCCGGGCAAAAATCGCAGAACTGGACCAGAATGAAGCAAACACCCGGCAGATTATTGCCATTGAAACTCAGTCCCTGGCCCTGTCTCAAAAAATGCTGGAACGAAAGCAGCAGGTGGTGGCACGCAATGCTGTATCCCGGGATGCGGTGGACCGGGAAGAAAAAAGCTTTCTGGCCCAGAAACAGGCCCTGCAGCAACGCAAAAACACCCTGGCCCTGATTCCCTCCCAGCGAAGGGCACTGCAGGCTGCCCTTGACCTGCACCAGGCCGCCCTGAAACAAGCACAGATCGATCTGGACAAAACACAGATCCATGCTCCTTTTGACTGCAGGCTGGCTGATGTAAGTATCGAACCCGACCAGTTTGTGGGGACGGGACAGGCGCTTTTCAAGATCCATGGCACCGAGGCCACCGAAATCAATGCAGGGTTTCGCATGGAAGTGCTGCGCAACCTGTTGGGGGAAAGAACCAGGGGGTTGCTGCAACCGGGCATGGAAACAGATATTTTTAAACAATTGTTTGCCGACATAACAGTTGTTGTCACCCTGCAGAACAAGGACTGGTCTGTGCAATGGAAAGCACGCATGGAAAGGCTTCTGGAATCTGTGGATCCCCGAACCAGAGAAATTCAGGTAATGGTTGTAGTGGACAACCCTTATGAAACCGCCATACCCGGCAAACGTCCGCCTCTGATGCCCGGCATGTTCTGTCATGTTGAACTGATTGCTCCGGTGCGCCCCGGACAGGTGGTCCTGCCAAGGACCGCTGTCCACGATAGCTTCGTGTATGTGGTGGGACCAGACCATCATCTTGAAAAAAAACAGGTGGCTGTAGATTTTACCCAGTCTGAATTTGTGGTAATTGCATCAGGGCTGTCTGAAAAAGAAATGGTGGTGGTGTCAGATCCCTTGTTTGCCATTATCGGCATGAAAGTGCACCCTGTCACAGATGATGCTTTATCAGAGCATATTCTGGGTCTGGCCAGGGCAAAGAGCATTGTACCATGATCAGTTTTTTTGCCAGACACCCTACCGGAGCCAACCTGCTGATGCTGGTGTTTCTCATTGCCGGGGCCTTGAGCCTGCCCCATATCTTGAAAGAAACCCAGCCTGATTTTGCCCCTTCTGAAGTGGAGATTCGCATCAGATATCCCGGTGCCACGGCCAGGGAAGTAGAAGAGGTGATCTGTCAGCGGGTGGAAAACGCCATTGACGGAATCAATTATGTCAAAGAGATCCGGGCCGATGCCAGGGAAAACCTGGCTGCCATTGTGGTTGAAATGAGTGCTGCCGGCGATATCCAGACGTTTATCCGGGACATTGAAACCGGAATCGATGCCATCGATGATTTTCCAAAGGAAGTGGAACCGCCGGTGATACAGGAGCTGGGCAAAACCGATCCGGTATTGTCGGTGCTGGTGTCCGGTCCCATGGAACTGCCGGATCTCAAGGCGTATTGTGAAGATGTCAAAGACCGGCTCCAGGAAGCCGGGGTGTCTCTGGTGGCCATCCACGGATTTTCCGATCACCAGCTGCGGGTGTCCCTGTCTGATGCAGACTTGCGAAAAACAAACCTCAGTGCGGCCCGGGTGGCGGAACGTATCGCCGCCCAAAGCAAGGATATACCCCTGGGAATACTGGAAACCCGGGAAAAAGAAATCCTGCTGCGCTATGTGGACCAGCGCCGCACCGTAGCCTCTTTGGAAAATCTTGTGATCATGGCCATCCCGGAAGGCGGAGAAATACGCCTCAAGGACATCGCAGTGGTGGAAAACCTGTTTGCGCTTCCCGAAGAAAAAATCATGATGAACGGGCAGCGGCAGGCCATGCTGGCCATTGAAAAATCAAAGACCGAAGATGCCCTCCAGGTGGCCGAAAAAGCCAAAGCCTTTATTTCTGAAGAACGCGACCGCCATCCCCGGATGAACCTGACCATCACCCAGGATCAGACAGACATTCTTACGGACCGCTTGAACATGCTGGTAAAAAACGGTATCCAGGGACTTTTGCTGGTGTTTGCCTGCATGTGGCTGTTCTTTAACATCCGGATTTCCTTGTGGGTGGTCATGGGCCTGCCGGTTTCCTTTCTGGGGGCGTTTATCCTTGTCCCCCACTTAGGGTTGAGCATCAACATGTTCACCATGGTGGGACTTCTGCTGGCCATAGGTTTGCTCATGGACGATGCCATCGTTATTGCGGAAAATATCATGGCCCACCGGCAAAAGGGCAAATCACCTGCTGCAGCTGCCGTGGACGGTATCAAAGAGGTGGGGGCAGGCGTTATATCTTCTTTTATTACCACCATCTGTATTCTGGGGCCGCTGGCCTTTATCAGCGGCCAGATCGGCAGGGTGCTCAAAGTGGTGCCCATGATGCTTATTCTGGTGCTGGCCGTCAGTCTCATTGAGGCTTTCTATATTCTTCCCAGGCATATGAACCACGCCATGCACCAATTTGATCCGGATAAAACCAACCGGTTCCGCAAGAAATTTGACCGGTTTTTTGACTGGGTGCGTACCCGGGTTCTGGGCCGCACCATCACTGTACTTTTGACGTGGCGGTACCTTGTGGTGGCGGTTGTTGTCGGGCTGCTGATCCTTTCCGCGGGCATGGTGGCATCGGGAAAAATCAAATTCCAGGGATTTCCTGAACTGGAGGGAGATATCATCCTGGCAAGGCTGCTGATGCCCCAGGGAACACCGCTTTCTTTCACTGAAACAACCGTGGCTGAAATCCTGGATGCCCTGGACCGAACCAACCGGCAATTTTCATCCCAACAGCCTGATAATCAAGATCTGATCAAAAACGCATATGTCCAGTACAACCTGAATACCGAGGCCTTTGAAAACGGTCCCCATGTGGCCACCATCTTTGTGGACCTGCTCACGGCAGAAAAAAGGTCCGGCACGATTGATGCCTACCTGGCTGCCTGGCGCAAAGAAATCGGCAGCCTGCCCGATGTGGTCAGCCTGACCCTGGGCGAACCCGGATTCGGACCCGGCGGGCGACCCATTGAAATCCGTCTGCGGGGAAAAGATCTGGATATATTGAAACAGGCGGTCACAGATCTGAAAACCTGGTTCAACCGGTTTGAAGGGGTGGTGAATCTGGCCGATGATCTGCGGCCGGGTAAGCCTGAGCTGCGCATGCAGATAAAGCCCGGGGCCCATGGCATGGGATTTGATGCCGCCGAGGTGGGACATCAGCTGCGGGCAGCGTTCCAGGGGATCACCGCTGACGAAATACAGGTGGGATCTGAATCCTATGAAATAGATGTCCAGCTGGCAGACATGGATAAAAACAGCCTGCACCTTCTGGAAAATTTCAATCTGATCCGCCCTGACGGCAGCCAGGTGCCTTTACCTGCGGTGGTCTTCTGGGAGATGGAAAGGGAATGGGCCAGAATCGCACGGTTTAACAGCATGCGGGCAGTGACCCTGAGAGGAGATGTGGACACCCGGCTGGTGAATACCAAAGAATTGATGTCCCGTTTCAACAACACCTATCGCACAAAATTTGTGGACAAATATCCCGATATAAAATTGACCATAGCAGGATCCCTTGAAGAAACCACCACTACCCAGAAATCCATGTTCCGGTCAATGATGATCGGATTTATCGGGATTTTTATTCTTTTAAGTTTTCAATTCAAAACCTTTA
>JAABSS010000069.1 GCA_011390235.1 Desulfotignum sp. | reverse complement strand
CCTTTCATGAAACGCGGCGGTCACAGCACCCGCCTTAACAAAACTGGAGGTTTTCTTGAACGAACTGCTCTGGCTGGCCATGCTGGCCGTCAATTTTGGATGCATCCTTTTTACTTACAGATTTTTCGGACGTATGGGGCTTTATGCCTGGGTGCCCCTGGCTGCCATTGTGGCCAACATCCAGGTGATCAAGCTGGTGGAACTGTTCGGCATTACGGCCACTTTGGGCAATATTGTCTATGCATCCTCTTTTCTGGTCACTGATATCCTGTCTGAAATGTATGGCAGAAAAAAGGCACAAAAAGCGGTGTTCATCGGATTTTTTCCCTGGTGTCCATGACGGTGCTCATGAATCTGGCCCTTTTGTTCACCCCGGCACCGGATGATTTTGTCCAGGACAGCCTGTTGGTTATTTTCGGGTTCATGCCCAGAATTGCCGGGGCCAGTCTGCTGGCATACCTGATTTCACAGACCCATGATGTCTGGGTATATGATTTCTGGCGCAGGCGGTTTCCCGGCACACGCCTGATCTGGCTGCGCAACAACGCCTCCACCATGGTCAGCCAGTTTATCGATTCAACCGTGTTTACCCTTCTGGCCTTCTGGGGGGTTTTCCCTTCAGGTGTCCTGGTGCAGATTTTCTGGACCACCTATCTTATTAAATGGGTGGTGGGAGCAGCTGATACCCCGTTTATTTATCTGGCCCGCCACTGGTTTGACCAGGGAAAAATTCCCAAAGATTGAACAGTTTCACAGGAATGAAAAATTGTTCCGGCGTTCATGACAGGATTTACCTTTTGAGACGACGGTGAAACAGCAGATTTTGTAACAGGTTTTACTGCTGCCGTGGTTCATGTGTGTTTTTTTTGCTGTGCTGCCAGGTCAATGTCGATAATTTTTTGTTTCAGGTATGGTTTGGACTGGTAACTGGTGATCTGCATGATTTTTTGGGTCAGTTTGCCCAGCCGGGTGATATTGGTTTTGATGGTTTCCACGGTTTTATAATGCGGGGCGTTTTTTTTCATATCCATCATCAGTATTTCACAATGTCCGGAAACAATCTGCAGTGGCTGGTTCAGTTCATGGCAGATGGCACCTGCCATTTCCAGCACCCCCTGGAGCCTTTCGCGTTCCCGCATTTGATTCTGCAGAACAATCATGCGCCGTCCCACATTGATTCTGGCCTGCAGTTCAGCCATGTTATAGGGTTTCACCACATAGTCATCCGCACCGGCTTCAAGACCCTGGACAAGATCTTCACTGTTGTTCCGGGAGGTGAGCAGAATCAGATACAACGGGTCTTTGTCTTTGCACTGCCGAAGCCTGCTGCACAGATCAGGACCGCTTAATCCCGGCATTTCCCAGTCCAGCAGGGCCAGCTGGGGGGGATCCTCCTGTTGAAATGTTTCAAATGCCGTATCCCCGTCCTCAGTGCTGAGGACGGTGTATCCCCATTTGGTCAGAACTGCCTGGAGCATGGTACGGGACACCGTATCATCTTCAGCGATCAGTATTTTCATGAAATACTCCTTTAATGCAATGCTTCAGGAATATATTTTCCTGTTAGAAGGTTGTTTCATATTTCTGGTTCCATAGCTGTTTTAACCTGCATGAACCGGTGTTCCAGCTCGGCCATCAGGGTGGTCAGCTGTCCCGTATCCTTGTCTTTGCATGCCTTTTCCATGGCCTGCGCGGTTATATGCATGTGCTGGGCAGACATGTTTGCAGCAGCACCTTTTATTTTGTGTGCCTGGGTTCCTGCCTGATCTGCTCTGCCTTGTTCCACAAAGGCCCTGGCTGCAGCCAGTTGATCTGGCATGTCTGATAAAAATTGCGCCATGATTTTTTTTGCCAGATCCTGGTCCCCCATCACTCGGTTGAAAAATTCGGTCCGATCAAAGACACAGGTATCTGTATCCGGGTTATGGATGTCACAGGTTTGGGATTTATGGCCGGTATTCATCTTCTGCCCATGCAAAACTGTTTTTTCCCGGGGCAGCCACTTTTTCAATTCATCTGCCAGCGTCACCGGATTGACAGGCTTGGTAACATAACCGTTCATCCCGGCGGCAAAGCACAATTCCCGGTCCCCGGCCATGGCAAGGGCAGTCATGGCAATAATGGGCACATCATGGCTGCAGACTTGTGATTGCGGGCTGCGAATATGACGGGTGGCTTCCAGCCCGTCCATTTCCGGCATCTGCACATCCATGAGCACCAGGTCGTAGCAGAAAGATTCCAGGGCCTGCACTGCCTGGAGTCCGTTGGACACAGCATGGGCATGCAGTCCCAGTTTTTCTAAAATACCCAGGGCCACCTGCTGGTTGATGATATTGTCTTCAGCCAGCAGAATGTGCACATTGCTGTCAAGATTCAGTTTCAAGGAATCTCTGGCTGTGTGGCGGGTAGCAATGGGCTGGGGTGTGGTATGTTTTTCTTCTGCCAGGGCAAGGGATAACACACCCTGCAATTCCTGGGGCTGTGCCGGTTTGGTGAGGTACCCGCTGAATCCTATTTCAGCAAACTGTCTGGTATCGCCACGATTTCCCAGGGAATTGAGCATTACCATACGGGTGTTGTTCAGGCGGGGATCTGCCTGGATAGCTGTGCCCAGCTCTTTGCCGTCCATGCCCGGCATCTGCATATCGATGATGGCCACCTGAAAAGGATCTTCTTCATCCAGGCCCCTGGTTAACGCGTTAAGTGCTTGTGTGCCGCCGGCAACATCAGTTGGCCGCATGCCCCAGGAAATCATGTGTCTGGTCAGAATTTCCCGGTTGGTGGCATTGTCATCCACAATCAATACCCGTATGCCATGCAGGTCTGCGGGTGATATGTTCCGGGTCTGTGCGGTCAGGGCCTGTCTGCCCAGATCAGCGGTGAACCAGAATGTCGACCCCTTGCCCGGTTCACTCTCAACACCGATACTGCCTCCCATCATTTCCACCAGCTGCCTGGAGATGGCAAGACCCAGGCCGGTACCCCCGTATTGTCTGGTGGTGGAGGCATCCACCTGGGAAAATTTATGAAACAGCAGGGCCATTTTATCCTCAGGAATGCCGATACCGGTGTCCTGGACAGTGAAACGCAGCATGACCCTGTCACGGGTTTCAGATACCAGCGAGACCCGTACCGCCACCTCGCCGGCACGGGTGAATTTAATGGCGTTGCCCGTCAGGTTGGTGAGAATCTGGCGCAGTCTGCCTGGATCTCCCTGCAGCAGTGCCGGCACGTCAGGGTCGGGGCTGCAGATCATTTCCAGCCCTTTTTGCTGGGCCCGCAACGCCAGGGAGGCGGCAAAATCGTCCAGCAGACTCACCAGGTCGAAATCCAGTATTTCCAGGTCCAGCTTGCCGGCCTCGATTTTTGAAAAATCCAGAATGTCATTGGTAAGATTTAAAAGTGCTTCCCCGCTGGTGCGGACAATCTGCGCATACCGTTTTTGTTCCTGGTCAAGCTCTGTTTCCAGAAGCAGCCCGGTCATGCCGATGATGCCGTTCATGGGGGTGCGGATTTCATGGCTCATATTGGCCAGAAATTCGCTCTTGGCGATATTGGCCATTTCCGCCTGCACAGCCATGGCATTGGCCCGGGCTGTTTGCTCTTCCAGGTCGGTTTCCGCCTGCTTGCGCTCAGTTATATCACTGTGGGAGCCGGCCATCCGGAACGGCCTGCCCGCTGCATCACGGATGGCTTCTCCCTTGGCAAGCATCCATACCAGGGCCCCATTTTTATGCTTCATGCGGAATTCAAGGGTATATTTTTCAATTTCGCCGTTTAAATATCGCTGCACATAATTATTCACCCGGTCTCGGTCTTTTTCATAGAGCAGATCAATAAATGTTTCAAACCTGTTTTCAAGTTCATGGTCCTGGTACCCCAGCATCTCTTTCCAGTGTTTTGACAAAAACAGCGCATTGGTACGCAGGTCCCAGTCCCAGATCCCGTCGTTGGTGCCGTTAATGGCCAGCTCAAAGCGTTCCTTGGTTTCCTGGAGTGTTTCCTGGGCCTGTTTCTGCAGCAGAAGAGAAGCCTGCAGTCTGGCGTGCTGGGCAGATGCCTGTAAGTCAATGCGGCGCAGCAGCATGAAAAACAGCGCTGACAGGGCGGCAAAAATCAGGATGCCTGCCCCGGTCCCAGCTACTACGAGCTGTTTGTATTCCGCCTTGAGTCCTGAAACATCTGCCATGATCAGCATATCTCCCACTTCAGTTCTGGACACATCCAGGAGGGGGCTGGCCATGATATGCCATGAGCGGTCATGGAACCGGGTTTCTGCAAAGGTTTTTCCGTGAATAAGGTTGTTTTCTCCCACAAATTCTGCGGCTTTGTCCGGAAAGGGTGTCAGTGTGGAATAGATCAGTACGTCCTCATCAAAGCAATCCCAGTCAGCAGTGCGGCCGAGCATTTTCATGCCGGCTTCCCAGCTGCTGCGCTTCAGAGCGGTTTTGCGGATGGCCACTGCCAGCTCAGCACCGGTCTGCTGATGAATGCTGCCAAGGACATCCTCGATCTCCTTGCCCAGTTCCACATACCCTGCAAGCGCACCCTCGTCAAAAACCGGCTGCACCACCCGCAGGGTAAAGGTGCCTAAGGGTCCAAGTTCAATGCCAAAAGCGGTTTTGCCGGTTTTTTCAGCCTGCACCGCTGTAAACCGCTGTATTTGGTCAGCATATTTTTGGGGGCTGTGGACCCGGAGCAGGCAGATACGTCCGGGGTCCAGAAAATAGAAATGGGTAATGGCGTAGCGGGATTTCAGTCTGGTAAAAACAGGGGTATATCTATCCAGCAGCTTTTCGCGGTCCCCTGCGGCAAGGGCGGGGGCAAGACCTGTTTCATTTATCAGGATATCCTGCATGGCAGCCATGGCCCGGGACTGTTCATCCAAAGCCCGGGAAAATGCCCTGTCAGCCTGGGTAAGTATCCGCTGCCCGGTGTTGTTCAGCTGGGTGTTCTGCCGGTAAGCCATCAATGCGGTGAAGCCGGCTGCAATCAGCAAAAAGACACAGACCAAGGGAATCATCAACCGTTTCAGGACCGGTGTGAATGATATATCAGCCCCATTTCTGGAAAAATTGTTATCCATCCCATTTATCACGGACATACGGCCTTATGCAGTGGTAAAATGTCTTAATTTCGCTGGAGTATAAGATTTGCCGCCAATAAAATCAAGGGGGCCTGTTCAGTAGAGATGGTGCCTGACTTGCATGCGATTGCCCTGCATGATAAAATCCTTGATTTTTCCTACTGGGCCTGATAAATTCCATAATTGAAACTTGCGGCTGAAGCCGTTGCTATATTAAAATATCCTGCCGCCCTGCGGCAGAAAAAACATAGAAAAACATTAAAAAGGCCATGAAGGTCCATTCTTTTGTAAAAAAGAAGACGTCCTCATGGCTTTTTTTTGTCTGGTTTTTTTTTGAAGACAATCCGGGCCATGGGCAAAAAAAGTGTTCATTGTCATGAAAATTTTTTACCATATTTTACAGCCAAAAGGAGATACCGTTCATGCGTACAAAAATGATCACAGCATCCTTTATTGTGACAGCATTCCTGATCCTGGCAGCCTATCCGGCCCTGGCCCATTTCGGTGCCGTTATCCCGTCTGATGACATCGTAACCCAGGATGATGATAAAACGCTGGATGTTCAGGTCAAATTTATCCATCCCATGGAAATGCATTATATGGAGATGGTCAAAC
>JAABSS010000068.1 GCA_011390235.1 Desulfotignum sp. | reverse complement strand
ATCGGTTGCCACCAGGATATTGATGGTGCTGTTCTTGAACTGGTTCAACACCTTGAACCGGTTGTCCTGGGATACATCCCCGGACAGGACCTTGCATTTGAGCCGGTACCGGGAAAGTTTGTCGCATAAGAATTTAGCCGTATCCTTGCGGTTGACAAAAACGAGCACCCGGTCAAGTTTTTCCGATACAATGAGATTGTAAACATGCTGGAATTTTTTGTCTTCAGTGGTCAGATAGACAATCTGGCGAATACTGTCGGCCGTGGTCTGTTCCGGATCAATTTCAATCTGGACCTTGTTTTTCGTGGTCCAGGAATCAGCCAGACGCAGGACTTCTTCGGTGAGGGTGGCTGAAAAAAACAGGGTCTGGCGCTTGTCCTTGTGGGGGGTCATGTACACCAGACGTCTGACATCCGGAATAAATCCCATGTCCAGCATCCGGTCTGCCTCATCAATGACCACAATTTCCACTTTGGACAGATTGATGCGTTTTTGCCGGATAAAATCCAGCAGCCGTCCCGGGGTTGCCACTATAACATCAACCGGGTTGTCATGAAGTATCTGCTGTTGTCTGGCATAGCCGGTCCCGCCATAAACAGATACAATTTTCAGACTGGTATATCTGGCCAGGTCATTGAAATCTTTTTCAATCTGGTGGACCAGTTCCCTGGTAGGTGCCAGGATCAGTGCCCTGGGAAACCCTTCTTTGTTTTTCACAGGATTTTCGGTGAACGCCTTGATCATGGCGATAATAAAGGTGGCGCTTTTTCCGGTTCCTGTCTGGGCTTTGGCTGTGGCATCCTTCCCCGCAAGGGTGTGGGGAAGCAGGGCTGCCTGGATTTCCGTGCAATATGCAAAACCCAGATCTGCAATGGCATGCATGAGATTTTCAGGCAGGTCCAGATCATGAAAGCGGGTCTTTCCCTCTTTGGGAGGCACAAAAAAATTTTTCAATGACCAGGGTTCCTCTTGATCAAAAGTTTTTTGACCCATTTTTTCAGGGTGTTTTTTTGCCGTCCGCTGTCGCTGATTACCGCTCTTTTTTTGGGATTCCCGGGCTGGGTGGACTTTCAAAGCCTGTTGTGCGGGTTCGGATATGGTTTGCAGGCGGTCAGTCTCTGGTTTTTTTCCACCAAGATGTGGTTGTATGGGATCGGATGGGGTGGGGATTTCAACCTGGCTGTTGGTTTCCGGCTGGTTTGTCTGGGGGCGGGGTTTCTGGAACAATTGTTTGAAAAAAGAGATAAGTGGTTTCAATATAACGCTCTATGTTTGGGTTTATAAATAATAAAGACTGCCTGTGTGTTAGTAACAGACAGGCAGTCATTTGTGAAGCAAAATTTTGTGGAAGCAAAGGTCACCCACCTGCCACCAGAGGGAGCAGGCGGATGACAGCATCCTTTGGAATCAGGGTTTCATGGAATTTCGGACTGGACACCAGTCTGCCGTTCAACCGGACTACCGAACAAAGACGGACATCATCCATCTGTTCCAGAAGATCAGCGACGCTCATTCCCTGGTACCATTGTACGGGTTTGTCATCCACCTCTATCATATGATGTTTTTGTATCATCAGATGTGTTTTATATGAAAGTAGTGAGCCATCATACTCAGCTAACAGCTTTCATGCTTTGTTGTGCCCGCCAGGGCATGGGTGTTATTTGACGTTGTGTTGTTCCAGTACCTGCAGTACTTCAGGAAAATCAATGCCAAGACGTTTCACTGTTTCTTTTGTGGGGATGCCGTTGTTATTCCAGCCCCGGCGTTCATAAACCGCATCCTTGAGTTGTTCATACTGGGATTCCCGTTCTTTTCTCAGGGCCGCCACCTTGGCATCGGTATCCATACCGGAAATATCCATGCCGTATTTTTCAGTCAACTGTTTGTCATAGCGCTCCTGACGGCTTTCATATTCTTCGGCAGTGACAGGCCCCATGGCCCGGTAAGGAATGGTATCGTGTTCTCTGGTACCGTATCCCATCTTCAGGTTAAAGACGCGCTGGAAATTGTACACTGCCTCACTCATGGAAATCAGGTCATCTGCACTGGTTTTCTTGCCGGTGATGGCGGAAAAGAAATCCGCATACCACTGGACATGTTTGATCACCTTGGCAGGTTCTTCGGTTTCTTTGTTGTCCTCCGGGACAATATCGTTCCATGGCAGTTTGCACAGGCCGCACAGGCCGAACCAGGTCCTGAACATGGGAAACCAGTGCAAAGCTTCCGCCTTGTTTTCAAAGGTGGGCATGAAATTGTGGACCATGTCCAGAAAGATCAGCCAGGCTTCATCATGCTGGGGGCCTTTGAGGGCCAGGCCGTATCCCCCCTGCTGGGCCAGGCTTTCCTTGGTGATGTATTCAGAAAATTCCAGGCCCTTGGATTCCATGCCGATGTCCTGCATAAAAACGGGGTCAGCATTGAATTTGTCGGCAAATATCTGTTTCATCTGGCGGATGCCTTTTCCTACTATGGCACCAAAACCTTCCCCCCTGGCCATCTGGTGGATCAGTTCCAGGGTATTAAAACGGTTGCCGAAACTCAGATCCATTCCGCCGGTATGCCCAGTGGTGAGAAGATTGTTTTCAAAGCATTCCATGACAAATCCGATGGAGGTCCCCACGGAAATGGTATCCATTCCATAGGCATCGCAGTAGAAATTGATTTCCAGAATGGTATGGGCATCAAAAATCCCCAGGTTGGAACCGCATCCGGCAACGGTTTCATATTCCGGACCGTCTACAAAGACTTTGGAACCCTTATACGGGCCGGTGAAGGGGGAGAAATCTTTGACGCCGTGGGAACAGGCCACTGCACACCCGCGCCAGCACCCGTCAAAACCCTTGTCAAAGATATGCTCATACACATCTTCGCCGATCACAGCGGCTTCCGGGTGTGAACCGAATTTGAAATTGTGGGTGGGCAGGCAGTCATGGTCATTCATGATGGGAACCAGGTGGGTGGTGCCTACCAGGGCCATGCGGTTCTGCTTGGGATCCAGTGAATTGATTTCCTTGGCATGGGTTTTGGTGACGGTTTTAAGGGCCTCAAGGTCTGCCGGGTTGTTGGTTTTCATGGAAATGGCACCGAACCTTGCAACCACTGCTTTGATTTTCTTATCCGCAAACACGGTTCCGATGCCGCCTCGGCCCGCTTGTTTGTACCGTACCCTTTTGCGGCCCGCATCATACCAGGAAAAGTTCAGACACCCGAAATTGGTGTTTTCAGCCCCTGGTCCTGCAGTTACAACCGAGACGTTCACAGGCTTTTCTTTGTCAAAATACCGGGTCAGGGCATCAGACATCTCATAGGAGTTATCAGGCAGATCAGATGCGGTAAATATTTTGATTTTGCTTTCAATACCGTCAATGAGGATTACCGTATCCTGGTCAGCCTTACCGGTAAGTGCAATGACATCAAACCCGGAGAACTTTTTATACGGGCCGAAATAGCCGCCTACATTGGAGTCGATGGGGGCTCCGGTAAGCGGGGAAATGGCCGTTACAATACTTTTGCCGCCCCCTGGATACCCAGGGGTGCCGCCCAAAGGCCCTGCGGAAATGCAGATGGTATTTTCAGGATCATCCCACCGGGTGCTGCCTTTGACACCGTTCCACATGTACCACAAATCATAGCCTTTCCCGCCGATAAATTTTTCTTTTATGGCGGCTTCAACCGGGGAAATGGAAATGTCTGCTTTATCCAGATTGATATGCAGAGACTGATCCGTATATCCCTTTGTAACTTCGGCGTGCTCATACGGCATGGCTTTTATCTCTTGTAATTGCAGGTGACCCATTTTACACTCCTTTGAAATATTAATGTTGTAATTGTTATTTTACGGATGAAAGCAGCTGTTGACAGATCCTGAAACAGTGTCTGCAAAAAGCTTGTGTGTATTTTCCGTGTATTGCGTTGTTTTGTGTATCTTCACGTGTTATCATACAATGTATTGGTGTTCAAGTATATATGGTTTCTTGCCAGGGAACAATGAAAGCCCATCTAATGGTCTAACCATTCTTAACCCATTGAAACCTGCTTGTCAACCAGTTTTCAGGCAAATTTATTTGCCGCAATATAGAGAACGCCTTGTTCCTGGAGCGGCAAAAAAACTTGATTTTTATCTGATTGCCTGATAAAAACCCGTTAAACGAAATTATCCAGAGAGGGTATGTGAATGCTTATAGTGGCAAACTTTTTACAGGCAGTTGCAGTGGTTCTTGATTATGGATTAACCTTTTACATGTGGATTGTCATTGCCGGTGCTGTCTTGTCCTGGGTGAATCCGGATCCTTATAACCCTATTGTCCGGTTCATAAACACGGCAACAGAACCTGTATTTTATCAGATAAGAAAAAGGCTTCCGGTCAATTTCGGCGGCATTGACATCTCTCCCATTGTTGTGATTTTGGCGATTGTGTTTTTGCAAACCTTTGTTGTAAACAGCCTTCACGGACTGGCGAGATCAATTTTATTGTAATAAATGTAAGGATTTGCCATGGGTGTAACATCGCTGGTGGTCAGACAAAAAGAATTTAAAACACGGTTCAGAGGGTTTGATGTCCAGGAAGTGGATGCTTTTCTGGAAGATGTGGCAGCACAACTGGAATCCCTTGACCGGACGGTGCAGGGACTGGCAGAAGAAAAAAGGCGGCTGGATCTGGAAAATCAGGGATACCGGAAACGGGAAAACGCCATGAAAAATGCCATGATCCAATCCCAGAAGGTACTGGATCAAATGAAGGAAAATGCCAAAAAATCTTCCCAGAATATTATTGCCAATGCAGAGGTGGAAGCTGAGAAGATTTTAAGCCGTGCCCATAAGCGGCTCTCCCAGCTCCACAGCGACATCATTGAATTGAAACGGCAGCGTATCCAGCTGGAGATGCAGATCAGTGCAGTTTTAGAGTCCCATTCCAAGCTGCTTGAAATGACCAAAGAAGAAAATAAGGCTGCCGATGAAACCGATGCAACCTTAAAGTTTATCAACAGAGCCTGAGCATTTTGTTACAACCTGAATACATACAGTGTGATCATGCGCTATTGACAACCTATACGGGGTATACAAATGGCTGAGATTGATGCGTTTTTCAAACTCATGCATGAACAGGGCGCATCCGACCTTCATCTTTCTGCAGGTCAGCAGCCGGCCCTGCGGATTAATGGAGATATAGAGCGGATCAAGTATGACCGGTTGACTTCAGACAAACTGCGGGGTATGCTCTACGAAATTACTTCCCAGGAAAAAATAAAAGTGTTTGAAGAGACCGGTGATGTGGATTTCGGGTATGAAATTCCCGGTCTGGCCCGGTACAGGGCCAATTATTTCATGCAGAAAAACGGCATATCCGCTGTATTTCGGGAAATTCCGTCCGATATCCTTACCGCGGAAAAACTGGGGCTGCCCCCGGTGATTTCCAAACTGGCGGAACTGCCCCGGGGACTGGTGCTGGTTACCGGGCCCACAGGATCGGGAAAATCCACCACCCTGGCCGCGATCATCGACCAGGCCAATAAGATCCGGAAAGACCATATTATCACAGTGGAAGACCCGATCGAATTTGTTCACAAAAGCCAGAACTGCATTGTGAACCACCGGGAAGTCGGGCTCCATACCCAGACCTTTTCCGCAGCCCTGCGCGGGGCATTGCGGGAAGATCCGGATATTATCCTGGTGGGGGAGCTGCGGGATCTGGAAACCATATC
>JAABSS010000067.1 GCA_011390235.1 Desulfotignum sp. | reverse complement strand
GCATATACTTGTGCATATGCACTGCATCCGGTATTAGCCATCCTTTCGAATGGTTATCCCGGGCTTGAAGGTAGATTATCTACGTGTTACTCACCCGTGCGCCACTCTACTCAGGATTGCAAGCAATCCCTTTCTCGTTCGACTTGCATGTGTTAAGCACGCCGCCAGCGTTCATTCTGAGCCAGGATCAAACTCTCCAGTTAAATCCTTGACTTATCTTCATAAGTCTCTTTAAAACTCTTTAAGGTCTTGTTATAGACCCGCTTCAAACTTTATCACTGACCAATTTTCAAAGATCAAAAAAAAACTCCCCGAGGACATCCAAACCGTCTCTCGAGAAGACCGGCGTAATATGCATGAATTCAAAACCAATGTCAAACCTTTTTTGAATGTTTTTTTATATTTTTTTTATCCATTTGATTTTTAAGGATTTATTTATATGGATTGCTTCCACCATTGGGCATTTTTGCATTTTTCAGCCGCAGCAATTTTTATTGCAGACACAGATTTTTTCATCTATGGTTGAATTTTACCGGTTTTGGAGGCATGCCGTGGTTGCTGTCATAGATTCTGGTGCCTGGAAACAAAAAGCCATGGCTTTTGTGACCCGGTGCCACCGCCATTTGTGGGGAAAAAACAATGAAGACCCCCTGGTGTTTTTGTATCATCAGGGACTTACCCATGATTTTATCCGCCGGATGCATCTGGGGTGGAACAAACATGCCCAGCAGCGGGATTTGACCAAATGGGGGCTGCCTGACGCAGCAGATGACCTGTCCCGGTTTTTGCTGCCCGCCGGCATTGTGCTTCCCTGTATAAAGGACAAAAACCTGCAGTCTGTTGCCATTCTTCCCATGAAATCCGGCTGCCCGCCCTGTCTGGTGCCGGGCAGCTGCCAGGACATCATTCTTGGTGATGGCACCCGGCCGCCTGTGCTGTGTGATGATATTTTTACCGGGCTGCTGATGCTTCAGGCATCCGGCACACCTGTGCGCCTGCATCTAAATCCATGGAAAACAGCGGACAGGAGCCCGGCTGAAACTTCATGAGCCGGGCCTATTGCACCGGCACCACCGGGGGCTTTTTTTTGCGCCTGATATTCACCACCATGATACCGGCCACGATAAGGGATATGGCAGCCAGCAGATTGCGGGTAACCGGCTCGTCCAGCAGGAGCACCCCGGCTGCCACCCCGGCCACGGGAATAATAAAAATAAAAGAATATAAAGAGGATGCACCGAATTTCCGGAGCATGCTGTTCCAGGATACAAAGCCAAAAGAACCTGTGGCAAAAGCCTGAAATAAAAGCGCAGTGACTACCAGAGGTGTCACCTTTATGACCATGATTTGATCAAAGATCAAACCGCCTGCAAATAAAAAAGGGATCGCAAATATCATGGGGTAAAAAGTTACCTGGATGGCATTGAACTCCTCAATGATCCGCTTGAGATACACTGCAGATATTGACCAGGACAAAACTGCACACAGGACAATGATATCTCCGGTTTTCAGATCGGCATTCAGATCTGGTTCATCCATTAACAGAAGTGCCACGCCGATAAAACCCAGGGTCACCCCCATGCCTTTGCGCCAGGTGATCCTGTCTCCGGGAATAAAAAAATGGGCCAGGATCAATACCATGAAGGGAAGGACATTGGCGATGAGGGCGCCATGGGAAGCAGTGGTTCTGGCAAGTCCCAGGTGAAAAAACCCCACCTGGAAAGTGAACAGCACACAATGGATGGACAGCAGACGGATCTGGTTTTTGGTCAGCGCCAGGGGAATCTGCCGGCAGCGTGCCCATAAAAACAACGTAACCGCAGCAATACCAAAACGAATAGTGGCAGAGGTGAACGGTCCCAGACCGGTGAAGCCGATTTTTATGGCCACTGTATTACAGCCGAACAGCACGCAGAGAAAAACCGTGAACATACTTGTCTTAACGGTCATCTCGGCATCTTTCATGATACTTCCTCCAAAAACACATAGTTTTAACCAAATCTGAACAAAATACATGAAAGCCCGGGCCCGGGCAATGTGTTTTTGCCAAAAACGGAGATCTGCTCTGCATTGACAATTTGTCAAAGCTTGTGTACAAATGGGGTGTGTTTTGCACAAGGAGTAAACATGCAGTTTTCTTTGTATATCAGATGCACCAGCCCAAGGATTTGTTCATGGAAACCGACATCAGGTTGAATAATGTCTCATTTACCTATAAAAAACAGCCCATCCTTGAAAATGTAACCCTTACCATCCCCCACCGGGAATTTGCCAGTATCGTGGGTCCCAACGGCGGGGGAAAAACCACCCTGCTCAAGCTGCTTTTAGGGCTGATCCACCCGGATAAAGGCGACATACAGGTGCTTGGCACCTCTCCGGAAAAAGCCAGAGAGCGTATCGGATATATGCCCCAGTATGCGCACCTGGATATGAACTTTCCCGCCACTGTAATGGATGTGGTGCTCATGGGCCGCCTGAAAAAAAGTACTTTCTGGTTTTCCAAAAAAGACCGGGACCAGGCGCAAAAAGCCATTAAAACAGTGGATATGACCGGTTTTACCCACACCGGTTTCAATGAACTTTCCGGCGGTCAGAAGCAGCGGGTGCTCATCGCCAGGGCCTTGTGCGGTAGACCCGACATCCTTTTGCTGGATGAACCCACTGCCAATGTGGACCATGAAACAGAAGAAAATCTGTTTTCCATTCTCCAGGAGCTTAACCGGGAAATGACCATCCTGGTGGTCTCCCATGACCTGGGATTTGTGTCCAAGTATGTCAAAACCGTTATCTGCGTGAACCGTCAGGTGGTATTCCATCCCACCACCCTGGTGGAAGGCACCATGATCAAGGATATTTATTACGGTGATCTGAAAATGGTCCGACACGACCACCGGTGCAGCGCAGAAGGCCATTGCCGTGATTGAGTTTTTCCAGGCCCTTGCAGACCCGGACAACCGGTTTCTGACCTATGCCATGGCCATGGGGGGACTGGCCTCCATTGCCTTTGGCATCATCGGCACCTTTGTCACCATCAAGCGCATCAGCTACCTGGCAGGCGCCATTTCCCATTCCGTGTTCGGCGGCATCGGCCTGGCCCTGTATCTCCAGGTGGGAATGGGTATTTCCTGGTTCGACCCCATCCTCGGGGCAGTGCTGGCAGCAGTGGTATCCGCCCTGATAGTGGGCCTGGTGAGCATCCATGCCAAAGAACGCGAAGACACTATCATCGGCACCCTCTGGGCCGTGGGCATGGCCTGCGGTATTCTGTTCATTGACAAAACCCCCGGGTATTTCAACCTCAGCTCCTATCTGTTCGGAGATATCCTGCTCATCTCCCACAGGGACCTGGTGTTTGTCATCTGTCTGGATGTGCTGATTGTGGGGGTTGTGGTGCTGTTTTTCAACCGCTTTTTCGGGGTCTGCTTTGACAATGAATTCACGTTGCTGCGGGGGATCAACACCACCTTTTTCTATTTGTTCCTTCTGGTGCTCACCGCCCTGACCGTGGTGCTGCTGGTGCGCATCGTGGGTATTGTCCTTGTCATCGCCCTGTTGACCATCCCCCCTGCCATTGCCGGGTTTTATGCCAGGCGCCTGTGGCAGATGATGCTGTATTCCGTCCTGCTGTGCGCCCTGTTTACCTGGACCGGGCTTGGCATCAGCTACAGCCTGGCCCTGTCATCGGGCCCCACCATTATTGTATTGTGCGGCACGGTTTATCTTGTTCTCCTGGCAGCAAACAAACTGCTGCTTAAACAAAAATAGTAACGACTGCCCCTTCAAAATCCTGCAGACACCATAGATCGATCCCGGGTATTCCCAGCTTAGCGCTGCATATCAGGGATATTATGTGAAAACCCATCTATCCGGGCCATAAAATATACCGACCCGGTGACATATCCTGCCAGAGGATCTCTCCCGGGTTGAATTCACATCCCATCTAAGGAATAATTATCAGTTAATAGTTTTTACATTGATTTTATTAATTTTTTTAATGAATGAATCCCTTTGAGAGGAAAAAAATATGCATGCAATGATTGCGTTATGGACCCACCCCAGATCCATTTCAACGGCTTTTGAACGGGTTATGATGGAAAGGGGGGATTTGAACATCCTGCATGAACCCTTTTCTTATCTGTATTATGTGCACAAGGAAGCCGCCGCCATAGACCAGCAGTACGTGGATCCGAACCATCCCACCGATTATCCCGGGATCCGGGCCCATATTGAAAAAGCTGCCGAAGACCAGGGTGTTTTTTTCAAGGACATGTGCGCCCACGGATATGAATCCCTCAAAGATGATGACGCTTTTTTGCAGAAACTGAACAACACCTTTCTGATCCGGGACCCTGCCAAGGCCATTGCCTCCTATTATGCCATGCACCCGGAGGTGACCACAGAAGAGATCGGCCTGGCCCAGCTGTGCGGTATCTTTGAAAAAGCTTGTCATTTTGAGGAAGCCCCCATTGTCGTGGATGCCGATGACCTGGAAGACAATCCTGAAGGCATCATCAAAGCCTATTGCCAGGCCCTGGATATACCGTTTATCCCGGAATCTTTGACCTGGGAAGCCGGCCACCAGTCTGAATGGGATATCTGGGAAGACTGGCACACCGATGCAGCCCGGAGCACCGGCATTCAGAAAAATGTGGAAACATTTGACGTCACCGTGGAAAACAATGACCGGCTCAAGGCCTTTTATGAAGACCAGTTTCCCTATTATGAAAAAATGTACCAGGAACGGCTATGCCCGGAACTGGTGTCCTAGCGGAAAAATTCAAAGGGTCAAAGGGTGGATCTGTTCTTTTATATGAACTGATTTTTGGGGCCGGTTTTTACCGGCTCTGTCTGCTGCTGTATTTCAGTGGAATCACAAACAACCTGGCCGTCAAAATCCAGGATAATGACACGGATCGCAAGCTTATGCCCGGCAAATGATCCGGCATTTTCCTGGATTTTTTTTCCCACATGGCAGATCAAATGCGGATAATCCGGATAGATATAGGAAAATGCATGGCGGGCGGTATTGGCTTCGGCAATCTGATCGGCCAGTGTCCGGGAACCGGTCACCGTTTGTGCCCAGTCTGCCAGGGTATGTAAGGCCATACCGGATCGGGCTGCATGGGTGTGTGCATACCCCAGGGCCATTTTCACGGCTTTGCCGAAAAAAACCGTGTAGATGATCTGTGTGATGAACGGCTGGGCCAGGGCCTCCTGGATGGCGGCTTTGAAAAAATCCCCGGTCTGGACAAAGGCTTCTTCAGAAAACTGTGGAAACAGTGCCATGGCATGGCGTTCGCTGCGCCGGCCCGTGGTGAACACCAGGGCGGTAATCTGTTTTGCAGCTGCCACACGGATACCGGCCCTGATGGTGGCGATATAGGCATCATGGGACATGGGGGTCACCACACCGGTGGTCCCGAGAATGGAAATACCGCCCATGATGCCCAGCCGGGCATTCAGGGTTTTTTTTGCCAGCTCCTCCCCATGTGGCACAAACACGGTAACCGCCACCTGGTGGGTCTGTTTCGGGGCCCGGGTATCATAAACTGCCTGCACCGCTTCCATGATCATCTGCCTGGGGCCGGGGTTGATGGCCGGCTCTCCCACGGCAATTTCCAGGCCCGGCTTGGTGACCCGGCCCACGCCAATGCCGCCTGTAATGCGCACCTGCATGGCATCTCCCGGTGTCAGGGTCACCCGGGCCCCGATCCGGGCCTTGTGGGTGATGT
>JAABSS010000066.1 GCA_011390235.1 Desulfotignum sp. | reverse complement strand
TTTTTCAAAATGGCAGAAGAAAAAAACGGCATTATTTTTGTCACCGGTGCCACAGGTTCGGGCAAAACCACCTCCCTGGCGGCCCTGCTGGATCAGATCAATGAGACCAAATCCGTGCACGTGATCACCCTGGAAGATCCCATTGAATACCAGCATACCCAGAAATTATCCACATTTAATCAGCGGGAACTGGGGATGGATTTTGATTCCTTTGCTTCGGGCCTTCGGGCTGCCCTGCGCCAGGCACCCAAGGTTATTCTGGTAGGGGAAATGCGGGACAGGGAAACAGTGGAAATCGGTTTGTCTGCTGCGGAAACAGGCCATTTGGTCCTGTCCACCCTTCACACTGTGGATGCCGGCCAGACCATCAACCGGGTTCTGGGGATGTTTTCAACCCAGGAAGAAAAACAGATCCGCATCCGGCTGGCAGATACGATAAGGTGGATCGTGGCCCAGCGTCTTTTGCCCAAAGCTGGCGGCGGACGGGTTGCGGCATTTGAAATTATGGCCACCAATCTGCGGGTAAGGGATTCCATTCTCAACGGGGAATCTGAAGGCAAAACCTTTAATGATATTATCATGGCAGGCAAGGCCCAGGGAATGGTTTCCTTTGATGAATTCATCCTTTCTCTTTACAAGCAGGCAAAAATCGATGAAAGGGTCGCCATGGCCTATGCCTCCAGAAAAGATCTGGTGGGCCGGGGTCTGGACAGCATCAAAAGCGCCAGGGGAGAAGCCACCTCCAAAATTGATTCCCTTGAAATTGACCGGGGTTATAAAGGGGAAAAATAAATATGAATATCCGTTGCAGACATTGTAAATCCCAATTCAATATTCCGGATCATAAATTGCCCAAAGATAAAGCTGCGGTGTTTACGTGTCCAAAATGCAAGGAAAAAATCCAGATATCTTCGGCAAATAATCCAGGTAAAGAAAGGGTGGCTGATGCAGCAGTACCTGCATCCGGAACAACGGTTTCCTTTCAAGGCCGGGAACGTGCCCTGGTTCTGGTTGCAGAAGACCCTTTTCAAAAGGCGGCCCATGATGCTGTCAGGCAATTGGGATATGTGGCGGATACCGCTTTTGACCAGACTGAAGCTGCAAAAAAGATAGCCTACCATGTCTATCCTCTGATATTGCTGGGACAGGGGTTTGACCGCGGTTCCAAGAGTATCCTCCAGTACATGAACACCCTGGACATGTCCATACGGCGGATGAATTGTCTGGTGGTGATGGGGCACCGATTCAAAACAGGCGACCCCATGGCGGCCCTGCATACCAGTGCCAATTATGTTGTGGGTCCTGACAATCTTGAACACCTCTCCTCTTTTTTGGCGGCCGCATTAAAGGATCACAAAGATTTTTACCGGGTGTACATGGATTCCATGAAAATTGTCGGCAAGGCCTGATACAGCATGATCTTGGGCTGGTATGAACCTGTTACATTCCAGGAATGGATAAAGCGCACCGCTTCGTTTTTGAACCTGGGCCTTCTGATTTTTTCAGCGGTTGTTTTTTTTTCAGAATTCAGATACGACTGGTGCGAGCAGCTCCTGGGGAACTTTCTGGCATCCACCAATGAAACCAGGCCTGAAAAAGGGGCGATTTGGGAGCTTGGAAAAGATACCATCAATGCCCACCAGTCTTTGAATAAAATCATCGATCGCAAAAGCGATACCCGCCGGTTTGCGCATAAAGCAGCATCTTTTTCCGGTATTTCCGCCCGCCTGATACCCGGAGAATGGGTTATTCTGGAAAAGGATCAATTCAAGCGCCTTTACCAGTCACTGCCCCTGACCCATGCCCGGCAGGTTATGGAGCCTGCCCGCCTGATATGGCTGCTCAACGGAGATGTGACGGAACGGATTTTCTGTGAAGGTCTGAAAAACGGGATGAAGATATATTTTATCAATGCTGAAAACAGGGTGGTTCAGCACATTGATCTGAAAGAAAATACCCTTGATGCCATTGCAGAGAAACAATATCTGGAGCCGGGCCGACTGGAGAAATTTGACGGGTTCATCGGCCGGATTTATCCGGTGGAACAGTTTTTTAACGCGGTATTCAAGCTGCCGCCGGAAATGATCCCTGATCTTTTGCCGGATACAGACCTGCTTTTGGATCAGGACGGCACTATTTTGCGGATCGGTATCTCCAACGAAGCCAAAGATGGGTTTATCCAGCTTGGCATTGAATTCCAGCACCGGAATCAGCCCGGGGTGCTCTTTGTCAGGGCCAGAGAATGGGCGGTATGGCAGTTGGGGCTGGTTCTCAAAGGAGAGCATCCATGAAGCCGCTGCCGGGTATTTTATCTATATTCCGGTTTGTTTTTTTTTCCGGGATGGTTATCATCTGTGCGGCTTTTATAGGCGCCATGTTCCTGGTTTTTTATACGGTGCCGGATTTGCCCAAACTGCCCCGGGATGTAAGCCGCATTATTGAAACCCCCCAGAGTATTGTGTATGCTTCATCCGGCCAGGTGCTCATGCGATTGGGAGAGCGGGAAAGCGTTCCCCTTGCCCGGGTGTCTGCTGATTTTATCAATGCCATTCTGGCCACCGAGGACCATCTTTTTTTTCAGCACCATGGGATCAACAAGCTTCGTACTGTAAAAGCATTGTATGTTACCTTGTTCAGACCGGGGCGGATTGAAGGGGCATCCACCATCACCCAGCAGCTTGCCAAAAATCTGTTTTTTTCCTTTGAACAGTCCTATACCAGAAAATTCAAGGAACTGCTGGTGGCATTACAGATTGAGGCCACTTCTTCCAAAGAAGAAATTCTGGAAGCCTATATCAACCAGATTTATTTTGGTGCAGGTGCCCAGGGGATTGAAAAGGCGGCCAATACATTTTTTGGAAAATCCGCCCGGGAATTGACCCTGCCGGAAGCAGCACTGCTGGCAGGACTGCCCAAATCTCCCACTGCCTATAACCCTTTTGTGCATTATGACCGGGCCATGAAACGGCGGGATCTGGTATTGCAGCGGATGGCTGATACCGGTTTTATTACAAAAAACCAGGCGGCAGAGGCAGCTGCAAAAGCCCCTTTGCTGCACAAAGAAAAAAAAGATGCCAGAAGCGGCAGTTATTTTCTGGATGCCCTTGTCAGAGAACTGGTCCAGGTTTATGGAGAAAATGTGGTATACCATGGTGGTATCCAGGTCTATGCCACTGTTGATTCCCGTCTCCAGAAAATGGCAAAAATGGCATTGGCGCAAGGACTTGAAAATCTGGATACCCTGATAGCAATACCCGACGGAAAAACCCCCCGGCCCGAGGGAGCCCTGGTTGCAATTGAAACAGCAACCGGTGCAGTCCGGGCCATGGTGGGGGGACGCAATTATTACGACAGTGAGTTTAACCGCGCCACCAGGGCCCGGCGCCAGCCCGGAAGCGGATTTAAACCATTTGTTTACTATTCAGCCTTTGCATCGGCCGGCTTTCATCCCGGAACTGTAATGACTGACCAGCCGGTGACCATTTCTGTTGCAGGTGCCCCTGATTGGCGGCCGCAAAACTTCGGACACAGGTTCAGAGGGGACATGATATTAAAAACAGCCCTGACCCATTCAGTAAATACCATTGCAGCCCAGCTTGTTCACATTACAGGGCCCGGGGCAGTAATGGAAACAGCCCGAAAATGCGGCATAAAAAGTCCTTTGGATGATGTTTTTTCCATTGCACTGGGCACTGCCGGGGTAACCCCCATGGAAATGGCCCAGGCATTTTCTGTGTTTGCGAACCTGGGCAGGCACCATCCGCCCTTTTTGTTCTGGCGGGTGGAGGATGCTTTTGGCCGGATTCTGTTTGAACGTATAGTTCAGGACCGGCAGGTGCTGGATCCGGCCCTTTCTTATCAGGTTGTGGATATGATGAAGGCGGTTGTGGAAACAGGATCCGGGCGAACCATAAAAGAACAGGGATTCAAACGTCCATGTGCCGGGAAAACCGGTACCACGGATAATTATAATGATGCCTGGTTTACCGGATTTACCCCGACGCTGTGCACTTCTGTGTGGACGGGATTTGACAGAAGACAGCCCATGAAAGATGCCAATGGCATCGGAATTACCGGCGGCAGAGGGGCTGCCCCCATATGGGCAGACTTCATGCTTCAGGCTCTGGCCGGAGAGCCGGAAAGAACTTTTCCCATTCCTGAAAATATCCGGTTTGAGCAGGTAGATCCTGTTACCGGGTGTCGGGTCGGGCCCCATGACAACCATGACACCCGTGAAAGTACTGTCATTGCATTGAAAACCGATCAAACTGTTTGCGGCCAGGAGGCACCGTGATCCGGGGGTTGCGAAATCTCTTTGTCCGGCTCTGGGTGACCACCCTGGTGACGGTTCCTTTGTGTTTTTATATCATGCCCTGGGTCAGGCCGGTTTTTTCCGGTACGGGGTCTGTTTTTTTTGCGCTGGGTGTGGTGATCACAGGGTATGTCCTAATTGGTTTTCTGATGAATTTTCTGGGTGGAAAACTGATTGAAAGACTGATCCGGGAAGCGCAAATGTGGGAGCGGGCGGCAATCTTTAACAGGGCCGGAACAAAATACCTCCAGGCAGTTCGGATGTATGACTCGTTTTTGTTGTCTCCTTTGTCAGTTGGAAAAGTGACAACCAGGTTAACCGGTGCACTGGCCAGATTCTCTCTCACATTTGACAGGGAAAATGAGATTTTCAGACAAGCTGTCCTTGTTTATCTTACCTCTAATCCCCGGGATGAAACACTGGCAGGTCTCTGGCTCAGACGGCTATGCAAAAACAGGGCAGTTGATGATAAGGAGCAGGATCTGCTGACGCGCCTGGCCAATATCCATTACACCAGTCCCAAATTGATGCCCTTTCTCACCAAAATTTTTCTGGACCTGGGGCGGTTGGATTTCAGCGCCAAGCAGTTGTATGCCCGTGCACTGGAAGTGCCGTCATTAAAACAAAGATATGGAAAAGATATCCGCACCCTTTTGGAAGAACCGGCACAGCAGCTGGAGCAGGAAGGTATGTATCCGGTTCAGGATTTGCCCCGGCAACCTTTGCCCCCTGCCAGCCAGAAAAAAATATCTGATATAATATCTGATATATGGAAGGGTTTTTATACTGGCTTCCAGCACCTGATACAGTTTGTCCGGGCAGGTGTGGTTTTTTGTTTTGGTTTTGTGAACCGGCATTTAAGGCGCCTTATGACTGGCATACAGGTGAAAGACCGGTGGCGGTTCTATCTGAAAGTCGGGGTTCTTGGATCTATTTCCCTGTGGCTGCTGGTATTTATGTATAATACTGTTTCCCATCTCAGAGCGCCCGGAACTGTGGATGAAATTGAGGTCATAATTGAAAAAAAGATATCCAAACCCTTTACCATTCAGGTGGCAGCGTATTTGAAAGAATCCCATGCAGACAAATATCTTAAGATTCTCAGGCAAAACAGTATTGAAGCCCGCATAAAAAAAACAGGCGGCGGCGGCAAAACCTGGTACCTTATCCAGGTATCTGAATTTGCAGACAGAGCTGATGCCACCGCCTATGGTAACCTTTTGAAACAAAAGAATATTATTGAAGATTTTTTTGTAAGCAACAAATATTAATATGGAGGCAGACTATGATTATCATTTCCAATGTTACCTATCCCCCCGAAAGTACCAGAGAAATTGCCAACAGGTATCTCAAGGCCCCGGCCCTGCCGGACTTTATTACCAAAAAAGGCCCGTATATTTCAGCCAGTAAACGCTCGGGCATGCATTCCGTCACA
>JAABSS010000065.1 GCA_011390235.1 Desulfotignum sp. | reverse complement strand
TTTTATTTTGATGCGATATTTACCATGGCTGTCAGGATAAGAAACAAAGATTCATTGACAGAGCCCCACCGCAAGCATATTTACCAGATACTGGCCAACGAGGCCGGCATCGGGCATTGGAAAGTGTCCCTGGGGTATGGCGTGATGCAGCTGGTCATCGGGGTGTCGGTTATGCTGCTGCAGCCAAAGGGATGGATTTTTTTATTGGGTACCTATTTTTTGTACGGTATTATATTTGGCTCTTTTTCCATTTTTATACGCAGAAAGTTTTGCTTTAATGAAAATTAAAATTACCAGAAATCTTTTGGTGACGCTGCTGCTCGATGGTGTTTTGGTATGGATATCATTTTATCTGGCCCATCTGATCCGGTTTGATTTTGATACACCGGTCTGGGCCATGGAAAAGTTCAAGGAACTGGTTTTCTTTGTTCTGGCAGGAAAGCTTGGCTGTTTTTACTTTTTTGATCTGTATAAAAACATGTGGCGGTATACCAGCATCAATGATCTGATTAATATCATCAAGGCATCAACAATTGCCAGTATGGTCCTGGTTGTATTTGTTCTTTATAAAAACAGATTTGAAATGGTATCCAGATCAGTCTTTATCATTGACTGGTGTTTGACCGTCATGCTGGTCATCGGCCTTCGGGTGTTTACCCGCCTGTGTTTTGAAAATTTCACAGAAACTGTCCGTATGCAGGATCTGGGGAACAAGCTGCTGGCAATATTGCGGAAAAACAACCACACCGGCCGGCGCATGCTGATCATCGGGGCAGGGGACTGCGGAGAAAAGATCTGCCGCCAGTTCCGGGAAAACCCTTCTGTGCAGTCCCATGTGGTGGGTTTTCTGGATGATGATATATCCAAAACCGGCAGAAAAATCCACGGGGTTCCGGTGCTGAATACCATTGATGCGCTGGATTCCGTGGTCAGCAGTATGGAGGTAGAAGACATTATCATTGCCATTCCTTCTGCCGGCTCGGAACGGATGCGGCATATTGTGGATCTGTGCAAAAATGCGGATGTGGAATTTAAAATCATTCCTGACATGGGAGAATTGATTGACGGCAGAATCAGTATCAATGCCATTCGAAATGTTGAATACAGGGACCTTCTGGGAAGAGAACCGGTGCGGCTTGATAAAAAGGAGATCGGCGGTTATCTGAGCCAAAAATGCGTGCTGGTGACCGGGGCCGGGGGCTCCATCGGTACCGGGCTGTGCAGGCAGATATGCCGGTTTTCTCCTGAAAAGATAATCCTGCTGGAAAGGGCGGAAAGTCCTTTGTATGAAATCGATCTTGAACTGAGAAAAAATTTTGCACATGTTGCAGTGGTTCCGGTGCTTGCCGATATCCAGAACAAAGCGGAACTGTCCGGGATATTTGGCCGGTATTGTCCGGAAATTGTGTTTCATGCGGCTGCCTACAAGCATGTCCCCATGCTGGAGAACCATCCCTGGAAGGCTGTGGAAAACAATATCTGCGGCACGGAGAATCTTGTGGCAGCAGCCCGGAATGCCGGATGTGACAGATTTGTATTTGTATCAACCGATAAAGCTGTGAATCCGTCAAATGTCATGGGAGCAAGCAAGCGCATTGCAGAACTGCTGGTCCAGAAAAAAAATATTGACCCAGCCCCGAATCAGGGGTCTGCACCAGCATCAAATACCCGGTTTATGACAGTGCGGTTCGGCAATGTCATCGGCAGTGTGGGCAGCGTGATTCCCCTTTTTAAAAAGCAGATTCAGGAAGGCGGACCCGTGACCGTCACCCATCCGGACATGATCCGGTATTTCATGCTGATCCCTGAGGCCTGCCAGTTGATACTCCAGGCCGGTGCCATGGGAAAAGGCGGGGAGATTTTTATCCTTGAAATGGGGGAGCCGGTGAAAATCGACCTCATGGCAAGGGATCTGATCCGGTTTTCAGGGTTTGAGCCGGATGTGGATATCAAAATTGTCTACACCGGTCTGCGGCCCGGAGAAAAATTATATGAAGAGCTGATGACCGATCAGGAAGGGGTCATTCCCACAAATCATAAAAAAATCAGGGTCCTGAACAGCCATACCGGTGATGTGAGCCTTCTTGCGGCCAGGCTGGATAATTTGAAAAAAGCAGCAGAGATGAGAGACCCGGATGAAATAAGAAAGGAATTGCGCCGGATTGTACCGGAATACCATGAAACGTCTGGTTGATTTTGCCATGGCCCTGGTATTGGCTGCCGCCCTGCTGCCGCTGCTTATACTGATTGCCGTGCTGGTGCGGCTGAAACTGGGATCTCCGGTTGTTTTCAGGCAGATGCGGCCGGGATTGAAGGGCAGGCCGTTCATGATGTATAAATTCCGGTCGTTGACCAATGACACGGATGCATCAGGCAGGCTTTTGCCGGATGCGCAGCGGTTTGTCCGGTTCAGCGCCCTGCTGCGCAGATCCAGTCTGGATGAACTGCCGGAGTTGATGAATGTTTTAAAAGGGGAGATGAGCCTGGTGGGACCCAGGCCGCTGCTGATGCAGTATCTGGACCGGTATGACAGGCAGCAGGCCAGGCGGCATGAAGTGCGGCCCGGGATCACGGGATGGGCCCAGGTGAACGGAAGAAATGCCGTCTCCTGGGAGGAAAAATTCAAAATGGATGTGTGGTATGTTGATCACCACAATTTTTTCCTTGATATGAAGATTTTGCTGATGACCCTGGTCCAGGTGTATAAACAGGCCGGTATACACCAGGAAGGGCAGGTGACAGCTGAAGAATTTATGGGGAACACAAAAAATGAATGACAGGTTTGAAAACTGGGAATATCCGGAAATCATCGAGGGCAGGCCCACAAAATACCACTGGGTGGTTCAGGGCACGGCAGGGTTTTGTCTGGGATACAAAACAGATATCGGTGCATTTGTGTATATCAATGCCAAGGAAGGTGTGGTGATTGAAGACTTTGTCCAGGTGGGATCGCACTGTTCCGTATATTCGGTTTCCACCATAGATGGGAAAAAAGGCTGTGTATTGTTAAGGAAAAACTGCCGCATCGGCAGCCACAGCACCATAATGCCGGGTGTTACCATTGGAGAGAACAGCGTTATCGGCGCCCACAGCTTTGTGAACAAAGACATCCCTGATAATGTTGTGGCCTTTGGCTGCCCGGTTAAAATCATGAAGGTCCTGGAGAGATAATATGGAATTTGCACCCTGGCCGTTTTTTTCAGATGATGAAATCCAGGCGGCCGTCAATGTACTGAAATCCGGCAAGGTAAACCAGTGGACAGGCCATGCAGTGAACCGGTTTGAAAATGCATTTGCCCGCTATATCGGAACAGACCATGCCGTGGCCCTTGCCAACGGCAGCCTGGCCCTTGACATGGCATTGATGGCTCTGGGTATAGGAAAACAAGATGAGGTGATTGTCACCCCCCGGTCATTTGTTGCCTCGGCCTCCTGTGTGGCATTGCAGGGCGCGGTGCCTGTTTTTGTGGATGTGGATCCGGTGAGCCAGAACATCACCCTGGAAACCATTTCACAAGCTGTCACCCCGAAAACAAAGGCAGTGATCGCCGTCAACCTGGGGGGCTGGCCCTGTGATCTGAAAAAAATATCTTCTTTTTGCGAACAGAACAGAATTTTTCTTATAGAGGACTGTGCCCAGGCACACGGGGCAAAATTTGAAGGGAAAAAGGCCGGCAGTTTCGGGGACTGCGCCATCTTTTCCTTCTGCCAGGACAAAATCATGACCACCGGCGGTGAAGGCGGCATGCTGGTGACAAACCGTGCAGACATCCGGGAGAAGGTCTGGAGTTTCAAAGATCATGGAAAAGATTATGACGACGCTTTCTGCCAGAACCATGATCCCGGATTCAAGTGGCTGATAAACAGTTTTGGCACCAATGCCAGGATGACGGAAATACAGGCGGCCATGGGCTGTGTGATGCTCAAAAAACTGGATGCCTGGGTGGAAAAAAGACGGACATATGCGGATCAGCTGAACCAGGCCTTTGCAAATATGCCCGGGCTTCGGACAACCATACCCGGACCGGCGTGTTATCATGCCTATTACAAATATTATGTGTTTATTGATCAGGAGGCATTAAATGGTGCCTGGAACCGGGACAGGGTTATTGATGCATTAAATAATGCAGGCATACCCTGCAATACAGGGATCTGCCCGGAAATATATAAAGAAAAAGCGTTTACAAAGGGCAACTGCCGGATACAGGGGTCTGCAAAGGACAGTAGCGGGAAAAATTATTACCTGCCGGTTGCACGCAAACTCGGGGAAACATCGGTCATGTTCATGGTGCATCCGACCCTTACCCCGGCATCCATGGGATATGTGATTGACCAGATGCAAAAGATCATGAAAAAGGCTGTTTCTTAAGTTTTGGCAGGGATAATTCAAGATAAGAACAAGCATACCGGAAAGGAGGCAAAACAGGCTTGGGCCTGGGCAAATGAGGCCTTCTGGGTGGGATTCGGACTCATAAGCAGTGTTATGGCTCTTTTTGCCGGTACCCGTTTTTTAACACACCTGATGGCCACAGATGAGTATGGAAGGCTGGCTCTGGCCATCAGTCTTTCGACACTTGCTGTTCTGATTTTCGGGGATCCCATTGGAAGGACCGCTGTGCGCTTTTATTCTTTGTGGTGCAGGGCCGGAAAACCCCGCGGATTTTTGCAGAACCTGGGAAAGTCCATGGTGCGGTCCACAGCGGGCATCGGGCTGTGCTGTATCATTGCCATTCTGTACAGCCAGTACTTTCATGCTGTTACAGGCACCTGTCTGATTCTGGTAACCGGATTTTTTGCCGTTATTCTGGTGTTCAACCGGGTGGCAATGGGACTGGAAGATGCTGCCCGTGAAAGACGGTTCCGGGGGGTTATTCAGGGAGGATTTGAAATACTGCGTTTTGGTTTTGCCATCGGCCTGATAGTTATTTTTACACTGCCTGCTGCAGAAACAGTCCTCACCGGATTTGTCCTGGCCGGTATCCTGGTTGTAATTGTTCACGGCATCTTTTTATACCGGCTCTTTCACAGAGACCAGACAGAAATAAAAGGGCCTGCCCTGCCGGACGGTGAAATGGATATTGCCCGCATGCGCTCTTTTCAGTCACCGCTGGTGGTCAGCAGTATCTGTGTCTGGCTGGTGATGATGTCCGAGCGCTGGGCCCTGCAGTATTTCGGCAGCCCGGAAGAGGTGGGCGGATATGCAGCGGTATATCAGCTGGCATTCATTCCCATGCTGCTGGTCAGCAATTTTATGGTTCTGCTCATAGAACCGGTTTTGTATCAGGTGGTGGAACCGGGTGGTAAAACCGCATCTTCCGGTCAAAGACAACATATTAACAATTATGCAGTTCTGGGCATTATGACTTTTTCTGTTTTTTTGTCTGTGCTGCTTTTTTTTACATACCCCATGGCCGGAACCTTTTTGCTGGGAGTTGAGTTCCGGGCTTACAGCTGGATGTTTCCCTGGCTTTTTTTTGCAGGTGGGTGTTTTGCAGCTGCCCGGCAGCTGCTGTTAAAATTCAGCTATGACATGCGTACCGACCTGCTGGCAGTTATATGGGGTGTGGTCGCAGCTGCTGCTGTTACAGCCTATACTGCGGGGGCGTTTTACTGGCAGGTGAAAGGGATACTGGCAGCGGTTGTGGGTGTTAATGCGGCATTGCTTGTGTTTTCAGCGATTTTGGTAAATAAAAACCGTGCATCCGAACCTGTAAAAGAACCTGAAAAAATCATATCCGGAGGATGAAAGCGTAACATGGGTACTATCCCTTTTAAGTGGCGGCTTTATTCTTTG
>JAABSS010000064.1 GCA_011390235.1 Desulfotignum sp. | reverse complement strand
AATTTGAGATTGGCCATGGAGATGGTCATATCATCTTCAATGATCAGGGACGGGGCACCGGCATACTCAAAAATACTCCGATATTTCAGCTCGCTGTGGCGCAGATTTTCTTCTATCTCTTTTCTGCGGATGATGTTCCACATCCCCTCCATCATCAGGATCACCTGGCGGACATCGGACTGGTCATAGGGGTCTTTTTTGTTGCCGACCCCTGCGATGATAACGATACGGCCCTGATCGAATACGGGCACATTCATGTGCCGCTGGATCTTGACATGCCCTTCAGGCTGTCCTCTCTTGTGGGGATTGGCTGCGGTATAATCATTGGTGATGATGGGTTTGCGCTGCCGAATGGCCTCACCCCAGAGTCCCATGTGGTCAATATGGTAGGTGTTCTGCTTATGTTTGATATGGCAGTTTTTGATGGCCTGGGTCGACCATGAATACATCCGGATAATATTTTCTTCCTTATTGACAAACGCACAGTACCCAACCTTGCTCCGGGTCAGCTCAATGGCTTTTTCAAGGGCATACCCCGTAATTTCGTTCAACGGAAGGTCCGTCATCTGGTTTAGATCGAGCAGGGCACTCAGCCGGGATTCATTGAGACGAAAAATTTCCAGAACTTTTTTTTTGTGGGTAACATCAGAAATGGCACCGGTGAAGTGCACGTTAACGGGGTCATCGCAGAGGGGGAACCCCTCTTCCCGAACCCAGAGCTGATGTCCGTTTGCATGAACAATCCGATATTCAACAACGTATTTTTTGCCCTGTCCGGTCCTGTTAAGGATAGTTTTCTGGCGAATTTTTGGATCTTCGGGATGGATAATGCTGGTGTAATCGTGCGAATTGTCTCCGGAAAAATAGGATAACGCGTAACCGGAAATCAAAAATATGCCGTTATTCAGAAAATTGATATCCCAGGCAGGGTTACCGGTACATTGATACACGGCAACAGGAATTTTCTGCATCAGGGATAAGAATTCAAGACCAGCCATTTTTTCTCTCATATTCTGATTAATTTTTTATGCAGCATCGGCAACCTTTCCTGTTCCATCACTGATTTTTTCCGATGTTTCATACAAACAACCATGCCCTGGCCAGCATAATAAATCATGAAAGAACAGTTTTACGTATGGTTCTTTCATATAAACATTGCATTTTTCATCCTTTCATATTATGCCCGAAAACGCCTATCCGCTGTTTCATATGCCATGATGGCCATGGCATTTACCACTGCGGCGGCCACGTTGGAGCCGCCTTTTCTGCCCGCATTGTTGATATAGGGGGTATCCAGGGCCATGAGTGCCTGTTTGGATTCTGCAGCATTGACAAATCCCACAGGCAGACCGATCACAAGTGCGGGATCTACACTGCCCTCCTCAATAAGCTGGATAAGGCGGAGCAGCGCTGTAGGGGCGTTGCCCACCACATAAATACCCTGTTTTAGGCGGTCCGCCGCCAGATCCACGGCAGCCAGGGCACGGGTAGTGCTGCCAGCCGCAGCCCGGACCGCCACTGCCGGATCGGTCATCAGGCAGGAAACCGTACCGCCGAAATGTGCAAGTTCTGTTGTCCGGATGCCCACTCTGGCCATGTTGGTGTCCGTAAACATGCTGCACCCGCTCTGAATGGCAGCGATCCCTTTTTCCACAGCATTGTTGCCGAACCGGATCGTGTGGATATAATCAAAATCAGCAGAAGTATGGATCATCCGCCGCACAACAGGCCAGTATTTTTCATCAAAACCGTGGTCTTTTGCTTCTTTTTCTATGATCTGAAAACTTAACGCTTCAATTTCCTGTGGCTTCATCTGGTTCCTTTATCCCCTAATGTCATGATGGCCCGTGCAATGTAACACATTTCCACTTTTTTGCCCGGGTTGCCGCGAAATATGCTCACACCAGCACAAAAAACAGAATCACCGGAAACATGCTTGATGTTGCATTGATCGCAACGGTCTCCCCCACGCGAAAATGAAGGGCAGGCAATGGTGCCGGGCCCCATTTATTTTTCAATTCCCACCCTTGCACAGACCCCTTTTTGATAATAGTGCTTGATTTCTTTCATCTCAATGACAAGGGATGCCTGCTCCATAACAGCCGGGCTGGCCCCCCTTCCTGTCACAATCAGATTTACATGTGCGGGTTTTCTTTTAAACAGATCCAGCAGTTTCTGTTCGGAAAAAATATTGTATCTAACGGCTACAATACCCTCATCCAGAATAACCAGGTCGTATTCCCCGTTTTCAATCACCCGGACCACGGTGTCATACCCTCTTACGCCGGCATCGACATCTTCAGAGGTCGGGCGGCCTCTCACAAACCGGCCAAGACCATAGTGTTCGATCCGGATCAGGTCTTCAAATATTTGAAGGGCCTTGATTTCGGAATAATTCCCCGATTTAAGAAACTGACCGATAAACACGTTTTTTCCCTGGCTGACATGCTGAACTGCATGGCCTAACGCAGAGGTTGTCTTACCCTTGCCGTTTCCGGTCAGCACGAGAATTTTTCCAGTCATGGCATTTCTCCTTCCCAGTTATTTTCCGGCCAGGATCAGGGTCCAGTAATCCGGGTTCATGGTTTCGAGCTCGTCGATATCCAGATAAATTTTTTCGTCCACACGCCCGCACCGGGAAATGGCGACATTATCGCAAAAGCCGACCTCCTTAAGGGCCACATTGATATCCTTGACATTTTTATAGGCCTTCATCATCACGACATTCCGCACGTCAGTCGTGCATTTTCGCAAATGGCTTCCACCATAGGCCCCGGAAGTGATAAGCAACGATTCCTCCGCCTCCACAAGGGTCCGGTTGAGCCGGGCTGCGGCTGCATGAAAAGAGGTGATCCCGGGAATCGTTTCAACCTGTGCCCCCGGCATGGTTGTTTTCAGGCTTTTTAGAATATAACCAAAGGTGGAATATGTGCAAGGATCGCCGAGGGTCAGAAAGGATACTGTCTTGCCCTGATCAAGCATCTTTCCGATCTGGAGTGCATTCTTGTCCCAGGCCTTCTGTGCAAGGGTTTTGTCACTGGTCATGGGAAAAGGCAATGTTATGATCCGGACATGTTTTGACAGATGGGGTCTGGCAATTTCAACCGCCAGACTGTAGCAGTTTTTACTGGATGCAGCCGTGAATACAATATCTGACTGGTTCATGGTCCGCACGGCTTTCAGTGTCAGAAGGTCTGGATCCCCCGGACCTACCCCGATGCCGTAAAGCTTGCCCTTTTTTTTCATGGCGCATCCTTGTACACAATTATTGATTTATGCTGTTCAGATTAGAGGATATAAACCAGCAGGGTAAATAGTCAGAAAGATGATTTTATCGTGTGGGCCGGACTATTTTATTAAAATCAGAAGATCAGAGATTGATTATGTGGACAATTCATCATATAGTAAAATGTAAAGGATCAAATATTTAACCTTCCGATCGGAATATTATGACCGATGGACCTGCATAATAAAAGTCTGGCGGCAATACTGAACAACGTGTCGGATGCGTTCATGATCATGGACAACAACGGCAAGGTAACCTATTTCAATGACGTAGCCACACGGATAACGGGCTTCTCTATGCAGGAGGCCAAAGAGATGCGGTGCAGAAATATTCTCAAGAGCGTATACTGTGATACGGACTGCCCTTTCCATGATGCCGGCATAACTCCGAAAACCAACTACAAAAGGGAACTTGAAATCATCCGCAAGGACGGGGTAAAAGTTCCGGTGGAATGTACGCGAAACATACTGATCGATTCAGACGGACTCATGTTCGGCGTAGTAGAGATATTCAAGGACATTTCACACATCAAATCCCTTGAGGACGACCTGAAGCATTCTGAAATCAAATACCGGCGGCTGTTCGAAAGCACCAAGGACATGATTTTCATCATCTTCAGGGATGGCCGGTTCATCGACATCAATCAGGCCATGGTGGAACTGCTGGACTATTCAAAAAAAAAGGACCTTTATGCGCTTGAAAATATTGAGAAGATCTTTATTGACAAGATACACTGGGATGTGTGCAAAAAACAGATTGATCTGAACGGGTTTGTTCAGGATTTCGAAGTCGGGTTCAAGAAAAAAGACGGCACCCGGCTGCATGCCAGCCTCAGTGTGAACCTGTTTGTGGATGACAGCGGCAGGACCATAGGATATGAAGGGATTGCCAAGGACATTACCGCCCGGATGGATTCCTTCAGGAGCCTGTATAAACATCACCAGGAACTCTTGCTCCTCAACAAGGTGGCGTTGACCATGAACAGCTGCCAGAACCTGAGCGACGTACTGGACTCTGCCCTGAACAAGGTCATGAAACTGTTGAATTTCACCATGGGTGCTATTTTCCTTATCAACCATAAGAAATCCACGTTTGAGATGCAGACCCAGAAAGGCCTGCCCAAAGAGATCGTGAAACATAATCCGCTACCGGTGTTCCATGATCAGCCGTTGATGAACTTTTTCCTGGACAAAAACAACCGGGTGACACCAAAATCCATTTTTCCATCCTTCAAGATTGATCTGAAAAGCCCGGGCAAAAAAAAATCCGTTCCCCTGTCCTGTTTTCTGGTGACGGAAAAAGAACGGCCGTCAGGGTTTATGGCCTTTCCTGTTCATGAGACCTGTGAACTGTTCCTGGAAGATTTTCACCTGCTCGGATCCCTTGGCAATTTTGTGGGCGGTGCCATTGCCAACATCAAACTCATCCGAACGGTTCAAACCCATCGCGAAGAACTCAAACGCCTGGCAGCGAAACTCTTCCATTCCCAGGAGATTGAATGCAAACGCATCTCACGGGAACTTCATGACGAAACCGGGTCCGCACTCATCGGAATCAATTTCAACCTGGAGGCTGTGGAAAAAATTATACCCTCTGGTGATCCGGTCATGAAAAATCTTATCGACAATATCAAGCGCCAGATAAATCATACCTACAAGGAGATGCGCCGTATCTCCCATCTGCTTCATCCGGCGCTTCTCACGGATCTCGGGCTGGAAGCGGCACTGGATGTTTTCATAGACCAGAAGGCCCGGCAGGTCGATTTGATAATCGATTTTAAAATGATCGGATTTAACGGACGGATCCATCCGGATATCGAGACCGTACTGTACCGGTTTTCCCAGGAAGCACTGTCCAACACGATCAAATATGCCAGGGCCTCTGTATTCAAACTCCATATCATTCGCGGATTTCCATCGATTATTTTCATTGCGGAAGACAACGGCATCGGGTTTGATCCCACTGGAAACAACCATGAACGCCCTTCTCTGGGGCTGTTGTCCATGAGAGAGAGAACCGCCATGCTTGGCGGACGTTTTTTTCTTCGCACCCAAAAAGACCAGGGAACCCGGATCAGAATAGAAATTCCCATCAAGAGCGGCAGAAAATCAGCATTGATGAAACGGACCAATGTCTTACAGGAGGGGTATGAAACATAAGCCTATCGAAATTGTGATTACCGATGATCACACCATTGTACGCCAGGGTTTGAGAAAAATTCTCGAAGAAGAACCGAACCTGAAAATAACCGGGGAGGCGATGGATGGCCGGGATGCGGTCCGGAAAGTTCATGAACTCAAACCGGATGTGGTCATCATGGACATTGCCATGCCCGTGCTGAACGGAATCGAGGCTGCACGCCAGATCAAACAGTCGTCTTCGCTCAAAACCCGTGTGATCATACTTTCCATGCATGATCACAACCGTTATATAAGGGAACTTTTGAGCATCGGCGTGTCAGGGTACCTGCGCAAGGATGCGATGAGCAATGACATCA
>JAABSS010000063.1 GCA_011390235.1 Desulfotignum sp. | reverse complement strand
ATACCCTCGTGATTACAGGATCCCATGACAATACCCTGGATCTGCTGGCAGACCAGATGCGCAGATTCCATGACGGTATCGGCATTTCCTCCAGTCATGTGGGAAGTATGGGGGGGCTTATGGCCATCCGGAACAAGGCCTGTCATCTGGCAGGGGTTCATCTGCTGGATCCGGATGACGGCACCTACAATATTTCCTATATCAAAAAATACCTGCCGAAAATTCCCTTGCGTCTTGTGAACCTGGTCATGCGCGAACAAGGTCTGATTGTACCAAAGGGTAATCCCAAAGGTATCCGGTCCTTATCAGATCTTAAGGGAAAAAAACTGCGGTTCATCAACCGCCAGCCCGGTTCAGGCACCCGGATTTTACTTGATTACAAACTTGGGGCGCTGGGATTGGCGCCGGTTGATATTCAGGGATATGAAAATGATGAATACACCCATATGTCGGTTGCCGTAGCAGTTCTTTCCGGCCGGGCAGATGCCGGGCTGGGCATCATGGCAGCGGCCCGGGCCCTGGATCTGGATTTTATTCCTGTTGTTACAGAATCCTATGACCTCGTGATTTTAGAGCAGTTTTTCACCACCCCCAATATCCGGATTCTGCTGGACACCATTGCAACAGACGGTTTTAAAAAACGGGTTCTGGCCCTGGAAGGGTATGGGGTGCAAAAAACCGGTCAGCAGATTTTTCAGCAAAAGAGCTGACCCCTGCACCTGCCGTGCACAAAACAGAACAGGACGGCAGATTTTTGACCTGCCGCCCTGTTAATAAAGTTAACTGTTTTTGTTTTTGGGCTTCCGGGAAAGACATCTTTTTCGGAAGCATTTAATACAGTTTAATATGGATGTAGCTCAACCCGTCTGTTGAGGGAACGGCCGAACTTGGTGCCATTGAGGGCCACCGGCTTGGTGAAGCCGAATCCGGTTGTTTTCAGGCGGTTTCTTGCAATACCTTTTTTCACAAGGTAGTTTGCAACAGCATTGGCCCGTCTCATGGACAGATCTTTGTTATATTCTTTGGTGCCTATATTGTCGGTATGTCCCTGGATTTCTACGCTCATGGCCGGGTTCTTTTTCATTATGGCCACAACTTCGTTCAGTAAGGGATAGGCTTCAGATTTGATCTCAGCCTTGTCAAAATCAAACAGGACATTGTCAAGGGTCCAGCAGCCTACTGCATTGACCTGTGCACCCTCGGGTGTTCCCGGACACTGGTCTTCATCATCATATACCCCGTCTCCATCAGAGTCCTTTCTTTCTGGAGCAGGCGCAGGAGCAGGAGCAGGCACAGGCGCAGATTTTGCCATCATAAATGCTTTTTCCACAAAACCAGCCATACCGGCACCGGTCATAATGTCGTCAGCGGTGGTGAAAAATCCGCATTCACCGATGTCTGCAATCTCCTGGAGCAGCTGGCGGCCTTCCGGGGCATCCCCTACCAGGACCGTGTAGATACACAGGGATGAACCGAATTTGTCTTTTAAGTCCTGGGCCCGGTTACGCACGTTTTTCTCGTCCATTTCTTTGCCGTCACTGACGATGACCACGGCATTATGTATGCCGGGCAATCCCTCCAGATCTGTCTGCGCTGCATCCAGGGCAGTTCCCAGAGGGCTCATGCCGCCGGGCCGGAAAATATCAATCAGCGCGTCAGACATACCTGCCGTGCTATAGGTTTCCATGCCGTAGAACAACTCGGTCAGGTTTTTGGAAACAGAGGGGAGGTGCCCGAATGACCGAAGGCCTGCGGTCTGTCCCAGTTCCGGCACGGTCATGTTCAGGCGCTGGACAATGGTTTTGGCAGTATCGAATTTGGTGTTGCCATTGTAGTCATACCGCATGGAACTGGATGCATCCAGAATTACAACAAAATTGTCCACCTTTGATACATACTGGTCTGCATCAAACTGGTGGGCGATGAATGATGGAAATTCAGCCGGCTCCTTTGTTGCACAGCCGAACAGAAAAACAAAAGCGAGAACAGATAAAAGGCTTTGAATTACAATCTTTTTTTTCATATTTTTCTCCTTTCAGATTTGAAACATGATGGTTGGTTATGAAAAGAATACCCACGTTCTCAACCAACAGTAAACATGGTAACAAAGATTATAACATGCAGCAGCGTAAAATCAACTGAAATATAAAATAAAGGTCAGTAAAACCCGAAGAGGCGAAAGGTGCTTTTTTTACCTTAAAAAGACAGGTTCTGGAGTCTATAATATACTTGCAATTTAAAGCCAACAATACTATTTAGTGTACCTGGTTCATTCCATGCTAGGGAATCCTTAGGGTATGGTACAGCAATAACAAAAACAAAAAATCGAAAAGAGACATGGAAATATACCAGGCAGTCATTCTAGGTATTTTACAGGGATTAACAGAGTTTTTACCGGTGAGCAGTTCCGGTCACCTGGTACTGGGGCAGCTTTTTTTCGGTATCACCGAATCAGTGCTGGCTTTTGATATCAGTGTGCACATGGGAACCCTGGGTGCTGTGTTTGTGGTATATTTTTACGATATCAGGGCCATGGTCAGCGCAGTGTTTGCCTGTGCCGGCAGAATCGTCCGGGGAAAACCCGCAGCAGTGCACTCAGATAAAAATTTGAAACTGGCATTGTTCATACTTGGGGGATCTGTTCCCACAGCCGTGCTGGGTATGTTTTTAAAAAACTTTGAAGATGTCATGTTTACCTCCAGCCTGCTGGTGGGGGCAATGATGATCGTGACCGGAACCATTTTGTGGATATCCCGCAAATTTTACCAGACAGAACTTACCAGCAAGGATCTTGATTTGAAACGCTCCCTGATTATCGGAGCGGGTCAGGGACTGGCCGTCATCCCCGGCATTTCCAGGGCCGGTACCACCATTGCATGCGGCATGTTCTGTGGACTTGACCGCCATACAGCTGCCAGGTTCTCGTTTTTGCTGTCCATTCCAGCTATTTTGGGTGCGCAGCTGATCAGTATTACGGGATACACAGAACAGGGCGCAGGCATTGACGCAGCTATGATTTATGGTACACTGGTAGCATTTGTCACCGGCCTGATTGCCTTGAAGATATTGATAAGGCTGGTTCATGCGGGAAAGTTTCATTTGTTTGCCCCGTATTGCTGGCTGGTGGGTACCGTGGTTCTGTTATCAAGCATATACTGAAATCTTAAAGGAGGACTATGCATACTGGAATTTTCAGAGAATATGATATCCGGGGCGTGGCAGGTGTTGATATCCTGGACGATGATGTTAAAAATATTGGAAAAGCCTTTGGTACCATGCTGCATCAGCAGAATAAACACAAGGTTTCCGTGGGCCGGGATTGTCGCCTCACCTCGGAAAAGTATACAGATCTTTTTATCCAGGGCATTTTGTCAACCGGCTGTGATGTGGTGGACATAGGCCTTTGTCCCACACCGGTGCTGTATTTTTCCATTCACCATCTGGATCTTGAAGGCGGGGCCATGGTTACAGCCAGCCATAACCCCCCTGAATACAATGGATTCAAGCTCATGAGCGGGCATGATTCCATTCACAGCCAGGGACTTCAGGAGATCCGCAAAATTATTGAAGCAAAGGCCTTTGTGACCGGATCCGGAAACCGCAGCCAGGCCGATGTACTCACTCCCTATAAAAAATATATTCTGGAAAACATTACCATTTCCCGCACAATCCGTATAGGCATTGATGCCGGCAATGGTACCGGCGGTATTACTGCATTGCCGGTGCTCAAAGAACTGGGGTGTGAGGTCCATGATATTTTTTGTGATCCGGACGGCAGTTTTCCCAATCACGAGGCAGATCCCACCCAGAAAAAAAACCTGGGAGATCTGATTTTTCTGGTAAAAGAAAAAAACCTGGATCTGGGTGTTGGTTATGACGGGGACGGGGACCGCATCGGTGTGGTGGATGCAAAGGGAAATGTGATTTACGGGGATCAGCTCATGGTGATTTATGCCAGAGAAATCCTTACGCGCAAGCCGGGGGCCACCTTTATCTCCGAAGTCAAGTGCTCCATGGTCATGTATGATGATATCAAAAAGCACGGCGGCAATGCCGTCATGTGGCGCACCGGCCATTCTTTGATCAAAAAAAAGATGAAAGAGGAAAATGCCGAACTGGCCGGAGAAATGAGCGGGCATATGTTTTTCAAGGACCGGTATTTTGGATTTGATGATGCCCTGTATGCCACCTGCCGTCTGCTGGAGATTCTGGCTGCCACAGGCAGGGGCGTGGATGAACTGATCCAGGATCTGCCAAAAACCTTTACCACCCCTGAAATCAGAAAAGAGTGCCCGGATGAAATCAAATTTGATGTGGTAAAAAAGATTGTAGACCATTACAAAGCCAGGCAGAAGGTCATAGATATTGACGGTATGCGGGCGGTATATCCGGACGGCTGGGGCCTTGTCCGGGCTTCCAACACCCAGCCTGCCCTGGTGCTGCGCTTTGAAGCGCTGACAGCTGACAGACGCGAAGAGATCCAGCAGGAAATAGAAAACACACTGGACCAGATTATTGCCCAGACAAAACAAGAATAAAATTCATGCTATTATCCCCGCAGCAGCAAAACGCTGTTGACCATACCGGCTCTCCGGCACTGGTTGTCGCAGGCGCCGGTTCCGGCAAGACACGCACCCTGACAGCCAAGTTTTCACATTTGCTGGACCAGGGCTATGATCCCGGACGGATACTGGCCATTACCTTTACCAACAAGGCGGCAGATGAGATGAAGTCCCGGCTTATGGCCATGACCGGGCGATCCCTTGCGCATTTTCAATGGGTGAGAACCTTTCATTCAGCCTGTTTGATGATGCTCAAGCGGTATTGCCAGCGTCTGGGATTTTCTCCTCCGTTGCAGGTGCTTTCCATCTACCAGCAGGACAAACTGGTCAAAGAACTGTGTGTGAAAAACAATATTGAAAAAAAATATGCCAACCGTATTTTGTCTCTGGTCTCCCGGGCCAAAAATTCCGGAAACCCCCAAAAATATTTTGATGGTAAACCGGTAATTTTCAATATCAGGATCAGCGATATTTTCCAACAGTATGAAGACCGTCTCCAGGAAATGAATTGTGTGGATTTTGACAATATCCTGCTCAAGACCCGGGATCTTCTGCACCAGCATAAAGATATCCGGGAGGATTACCAGTCCTGGTTTTCCTATATTCTGGTTGATGAATACCAGGACACCAACAATCTCCAGGAAGATCTTACCAATCTGCTGCTGGGACCCCACAGGAATCTGTTTTGCGTGGGGGATGACTGGCAGGCGGTGTATGGATTTCGGGGCAGTAATATCGATCACTTTCTGGGGTTTTCCCAAAAGTACAAAGATGCAAAAATCTTCCGGCTGGAGGAAAATTTCAGGTCTGCCGATGAAATTGTCCAGGTGGCCAATGACATGATTGACTACAATCCGGACAAAATGGACAAGCATTGTTTTTCCCGTAAAAAAGGCGGGGTGGTGGAAATCTATGATTTTTTGTCCGACAGCCATGAGGCGGAATGGGTGGCAAAACGAATCAAGGCCATGAACCGCCAGGGACAGGGCATTGCCTATGATAAAATGGCTGTGGTGTACAGAACCAAATTCTGCTCTCTGCCGTTTGAAAAAATTTTCAGGGCTCTCCGGGTTCCCTACCGGCTCATGGGAGCCCAGGGATTTTTTGAGCGCATGGAAATTTTGGACATCAATTCCTACCTGAGCGCCTCATTTTTTCCCAATGATGACATGTCGTTTGAACGTGTCGTCAATGTTCCCAAACGGGGTATAGGGCCGGCCATGGTCAAAAAAATGGCAGCCATGCGAACAGATGTTGTCAGTCTGCAGGATGCGGCCAGGATCATGGTAAAAGAA
>JAABSS010000062.1 GCA_011390235.1 Desulfotignum sp. | reverse complement strand
CCTGAAATAACCCGGACCAGTGACAAACGGCCGGCATAGGGATCCACAATGGTGTTGAAAACAAACCCGCAGAACTCTGCATCCGGATCCGGAGACACCACCACATCATTGCCTTCACTGTCTTTTGCGACCCAGTCGCCTCTGTCCAGAGGAGAGGGCATATAGGTATCGATGAAATCCAGCACCATATCAATACCGATCATTTTAACGGCTGAGGTGCAGATGGCCGGGTAGAACTGGGCCTCTGAAATTCCTTTACGGAAAGTTGTTTTAATTTCCTCTTCAGAAAGTTCTTCCCCTTCCAGGTATTTTTCAAGCAGGTCATCATCGAGTTCTGCAATATTTTCAATGAATTCTTCTTTTGCCACCGCCATGTCATCGGCCATGTCCGCTGGTATATCCACCTGTTTGGCCTTGCCATCCGCATCATATTCAAATGCCTGACCAGTGATAATATTTACTATGCCCTTGAAAGTATTTTCAGCACCGATGGGATAACAGACGGGAATAATTTTCTTTTTAAGGGAAGTGCCGCAGGCATCCACGCAGGTGGCAAAATCTGATCTTTCCCTGTCCAGTTTATTGACAATGACCATACCGGGCAGGTTGTATTCCAGAGCAGATGCGGCTGCCTCTTCAGTCATGGCAGAGGGTCCGCCCACACCATCGACCACAAAGACCATGCCGTCGGCAACCGGAAAACAGGTTTTGGCAGCTGAGAAGAAGTTTTGATCACCAGGAGTATCCATCAATGTAATAATATGTTTATTATGGGTATATTTGATAAATGAGGTGTTGATGCTCTGCTGTTTTTTGATCTCTTCAGGCTGAAAATCCATCGATGTATTGCCTTCTTCAACCTTGCCCAGACGGTTGGTCACCCCTGCCTTAAAAAGCATAGCCTCAGCAAGAGTTGTCTTGCCCGCACCTCCATGGCCTGCAAATGCCACATTTCTCATGGTTTTGATGTCTTCGCTCATTACTGCTCCTTTAAACAATTAATAAAAACGTCGTGTTTAAATATTAAAAGTGTAATAATAAAAATTGCATAAAATTCATAGTGTTTTTTTCAATGGCCATTGAAAACCAGGGAAATCAGATATTCGGTATTTCCCTTTGGACCCGGGACAGGGGAGGGGATCACATCTTCCACACCATATCCTTTGTCGGCGAAGAACTGCCATATATCTGCCACCACCTTCTGTCTGATTTCAGGATCCTTTACAACACCGCCCTTGCCGACATACTGCTTTCCTGCCTCAAACTGGGGCTTGATCAGGGCAATCACCCGGGATCCTGCCCCCATGAATTTTTCCGCTGCCGGTATGACTGTTTTCAAAGAAATAAACGATGTATCTGCCACAACCATATCCATTTTCCGGTCGAGGGCTTCAAACGGCATGTACCGGATATTGGTGCGTTCAATGACCACAACTTTCGGATCATTGCGCAACGACCATGCCAGCTGACCGTATCCCACATCCACGGCATACACTTTTTTGGCCCCGAATTGCAGCAGGCAATCGGTGAATCCGCCGGTGGATGCCCCGATGTCCAGGCAGATTTTGTCCTGAACACTGATTAAAAAAGTTGTCAGGGCTTTTTCCAGCTTGAGACCGCCCCGGCTTACATAGGGGTGGTCCGCCTCTTTGACAATGATCTTTGCCCGTGGATCCACCTGAAATCCGGGTTTGTCGATAGGATGATCATCCACCAGGATTTTTTTTGCCATGATCATGGCCCTGGCCCGGCTTCTTGAACTGATAAGACCTTTTTCCACCAGAAGCTGGTCCAGCCGGCATCTGGATTGGCCGGGATTTTTAACCCCGGCCATACAATTCACGACCGGCTGCCGCTACTGCAGCAGCATCAATGTTATAGTCTTTTCTCAATACCTTCTGGGGACCGTGTTCCACAAAGCGGTCATCAATGCCGATACGCTTGACACACAGGTCTGTCAGTCCGTTGTCCATGAAAAGCTCAAGCACGGCTGATCCAAACCCGCCTGCCAGAACATGCTCTTCCACGGTAATGATTTTTCTGCATTCCCCGGCCTTTGCCAGTAACAGGTCTTCATCCAGGGGTTTGACAAACCGTGCATTGACAATGGTTGCAAAAATGCCTTCCGATGCCAGCTGATCCCTGGCTTTAAGGGCTTCTGTCACCCCTCTGCCGATGGCGATGATCAACAGATCATCGCCGTCACACACCACCGTGCCTTTTCCGATTTCCAAAGGCAGAACAGGATCTGATATGGGGACCCCTTCTGCTCTGCCCCGGGGATAACGCAGGGCAATGGGGCCGTCATGGAAAAGGGCGGTTTTCAGCATGCGGGCCAGTTCATCTTCATCTGCCGGGGCCATCACCGTCATATTGGGCATGGGGCGCAGATATGCAAAATCAAAAAGGCCGTGGTGGGTAGGGCCGTCTTCTCCTACAAGCCCTCCCCGGTCCAGGGCAAAAATCACAGGATGGGCATCAATGCAGACATCATGAAGAATCTGGTCATAGGCCCGCTGAAGAAAGGTGGAATAAATGGATACCACCGGACGGATGCCTTTGGCAGCCAGGCCCGCAGAAAAGGTGACTGCATGCTGTTCTGCAATGCCCACATCAAAAAACCGGTCCGGATATTGTTCGCTGAAAGCCATGAGCCCGGTGCCTTCGGGCATGGCAGCCGTCACTGCCACCAGGCTGGGGTGAGATTTTCCCAGTGCGACCATCTGTTCTCCGAACACCTGGGTATAGGATGGTACCTGATGGGGAGTTATACTGGTTTTGCCGGTATCCACGGCAAATGAACCCACCCCGTGAAAATATACAGGATTTTTTTCAGCCGGTGCATATCCTTTGCCTTTGACCGTGGTGACATGGAGCAGGATCGGAGAATCAGCCGCATTTTTGATATTGTCGAGAATATCGATCAGATGGTCCAGATTATGGCCGTTAATAGGGCCGAAGTAATCAAAATTAAAGGCCTCGAACAGCATGCCCGGGGTGACAAATGTCTTAAAGGATTCTTCAGAGCGTTTGGCAATCTTGTACATGTCTTCCCCGATCCTGGGCAAAGATTTTAAAAACGCTCCGAACTGGTTGCGCATGGTCTGCAGGTATTTGGCGGAAAAGGTCCGGCTCAGAAAAGAGGATAAGGCCCCTACATTGCGGGAAATAGACATGTCATTGTCGTTGAGGATCACAATCAGTTTTCGCTTTAAGTCCCCTGTCTGGTTCAGGCCTTCATATGCCAGGCCTGCGGTCATGGACCCGTCTCCGATTACAGAAATCACATGGGAGTCATCCTGGTTCAGGTATTTTGCGCAGCAGATCCCCAGTCCTGCGGAAATGGAGGTGGATGAATGCCCCACGGTAAACCCGTCGCAGGGATTTTCCTTTGTTTTGGAAAATCCTGACAAGCCTTTATACTGGCGCAAAGTGTCAAACTGCTGGTTTCTGCCGGTGATCAGTTTGTGGGCATATGCCTGATGCCCCACATCCCAGATCAGGGTGTCTGTGGGCAGATCAAACACATAATGGATGGCCAGGGTCAGTTCCACAGCGCCCAGGCTGGAGGCCAGATGCCCCCCGTTTTTTGACACCACCTGTATAATGCGTTCGCGGATCTGTTCTGCCAGCCGGGGCAGCTGTTCCCGGGAAATTGCCTTAAAATCAGCAGGTGTTGTAATATTTTCCAGCAGGGGCACGGTTGTGTTCACCTTTTTAATATCTGCAGTTGCATAACGTATGTCATGTATTTCATCAATTGTTTTTTCCATCATCTCATCTGTCCCGATTGATCACATATCCGGCAATAGCCCTTAAAGGGTCGGCATTGCCGTCAAACCGGTCAAGGGCATCTTTGGCTTGATCCGTCAATTTTTTTGCATAGGCTCTGGATTGGTCAAGTCCCATGACAGCCGGAAATGTGAGTTTGTCTTTCAATATATCAGATCCTGCAGCTTTCCCCATTTTTTCAGGATCTCCCTGTACATTTAAAATATCATCCATTACCTGAAATGCAAGCCCTACATGGGAAGCATACATTTCCAGAGGAAGTCTGAGGTGATCAGGGGCATTGACACTCACCGCCCCGCTGACAACACTGGCCAGAATCATCTGCCCGGTTTTCAAGGCATGCATGTCCTTCAGATGATCCAATAGATGTGGTTTATTCCCATTATCTTTATTTTTCCGGGCAGACTGCATATCCAGCATCTGGCCTTCCACCATTCCGTTTACCCCGGCAGCCCGGGAAATGACGGCAACCAGGTCCAGCAGGTTTTGGGGCTCGGGAACCGGATCAAACAGGTCATGGGGATGGGCCAGTATGGTAAAGGCATGGGTGAGCAGAGCATCGCCTGCCAGAATGGCTGTGGCTTCACCAAATTTTTTATGACAGGTGGGCTTGCCGCGCCTGAGATCATCATCATCCATGGCAGGCAGATCGTCATGGATCAGAGAATAGGTATGAATCATTTCAAGGGCACAGGCAGCGGGCAGGGCAAGGGTGAAATCTTTGCCGCAGGCACGGGCTGATGCCAGGGCCAGCACAGGGCGCAGCCGTTTTCCTCCGGCCATAAGAGAATGAATCATGGCCTGCACCAGTTCTCTGTCAGAATCAAGGGCCTGTAAAATTTTTTCCAGGTGTGTATTTACCAGGGCCTGGTGTTCCGCAAGAAAGGTTTTCAGGTTGAAAACAGGATCATTCATGGTCAAAAGGGACTTCTGTTACAGACCCGTCCAGATCCCGGGTAAGCTGGGTGATTTTTTTTTCGGTACTGTCAAGGATCTGCATGCAGTATCGGACCTTTTCAATACCGGTTTCATATTTTTTCAATGCCTGTTCCAGGGTCAGGTCCCCGGATTCCATTTCCTTTACAATTGCCTCAAGCTGTTTCAAGGCTGTTTCAAATGTGATTTTTGCCATGATTTTTTTTCTCCACCCGTGTCAGGATACGTCCTTTGGATAAAATAATTTCAACCGGGTCCTGAACCGCCACTGTTTTGGCATCCAGGATAACTTTTTGGTCCGGCACTGTCCGTGCAATGCTGTACCCCCTTTCCAGAACCGAGGTGGGATTCAGGGCGGCCAGGCTGGCTGTGGCCTGTCTTATCTGGTTCGTGTGTCCTTCAAGGCGGGATTTCATGGCAAATGCCATATTTTTATGCAGATCTGCCACCTGTTTTCTCTGGATACGGACACCCGGTGCTGCCCCGAAAAGGGCCTGGGATATCCATGACAATTTGTCTTGCCCGTGAAAAATCCGGCGGCTCAGGGAATGCTGCATTCTGAAAAAAAAGGTTTCCAGATTTTGTTTAAAATTGGCCATAACCTGGGCCGGACTTTTCAAACGGCTGTGCAGGTCATCCACTTTCTGGTGGAAAAAACCCAGTTTCTGGGTCATGGCAAGGGACAATGACAATTGCATGTCTGTTATATGTCTGACCAGCCGGGCTTTTTCAGGCAATACCAGTTCAGCTGCAGCCGAAGGGGTAGGGGCCCGGACATCAGCCACAAAATCGGCAATGGTGACATCGGTTTCATGGCCGATGCCGGTGATGACCGGTATCCGGGATGCGAAAACCGCCCGTGCCACAGGTTCGGAATTAAAGGCAGCCAGATCTTCCAGTGATCCGCCGCCCCGGGCCAGAATGATCACATCTGCCTTTTTTTGCAGATTCACTGTGTTGATTGCATATACAACTTCCTCCTGTGCCCGGTCTCCCTGGACAGACACGGGAAAAATCTGCAGACAGCAGTCGGGAAAACGGCGCAGGGAAATGTGAATGATATCCCGCACAGCTGCGCCGGTGCCTGAAGTGATAACACTGATTTTTTGCGGCAGATACGGCAGCGATTGTTTATGGACTGT
>JAABSS010000073.1 GCA_011390235.1 Desulfotignum sp. | reverse complement strand
AAGTGCACAGGACCGGCCCCGAAAGGGCTAACAAAACAAAGCCCCTCTGTTGCCGGAACAGAAAAAACGGTGGCCCCGCTCAAGCCGGCCAGGTCGCCTGATTCCCCTTCCCGGGAAAAACCGGTGGAAATATCTGTTGATTATGATCTTGACCTGCCATCGTTTGACACCATTTTATCCGGGCCGGAACCTGCCAATCCAGCAGTTTATGAACTGGCTTTGGAAAGCCATGAAATCCGCCTGCAGGAATCCTTTGACATCCTGGTCTGCCTGCCGTCCCTTTCCCAGGTCCGCTCCTTCTGGTACCAGGAAGAAACCGCCAAAAAGGTGCTCAAACGCTTCCGGGGAAGGGCGCTGCTGTCCGATGAAGTAGGGCTGGGCAAAACCATTGAAGCCCTCATGGTGTTGAGTGAATATAAAAAACGGGGCATGGTAAAAACCGCCCTGATCCTGACCCCCACCCCCCTGGTGAGCCAGTGGAAAGAAGAGATGGCTGTCAAGTTCGGACTGGATGTGCCATCCACCGACGATCCCGGATTCAAATCCGGGGACCGTGCATTCTGGCAGGCCCCGTTCGTGCTTGCCTCCATCAACCAGGCAAAATCAAAGAAAAATTTTGACCTGGTGACAGAAAAAAACTGGGACCTGCTCATCGTGGATGAAGCCCACCATTTGAAAAACAAGGCCACCCTGAACTGGAAACTGGTCAATTCTGTTCAGAAAAAATTTATCCTGCTCCTGACTGCCACGCCCGTGGAAAACAATTTAATGGAGCTCTACAACCTGATCACCCTGCTCAAGCCCGGCCAGCTGGAAACCACCAGATCCTTCAGGGAAAAATTCATGACCCGGGGCGATCCCACAGATCCCAGAAACAAGGCCCTGCTAAAGGAACTCCTGGGAGAAGTGATGATCCGCAATACCCGGGCCCTGGCCGGCATCAGTATCCCGCCCCGGTTTGCCCAGACCATCCGAATCGAACCGTCCAGACAGGAAACCGCGTTTTACGAGCGGCTGGAATCTTTGATCACGGACATGAACGCCCAGACCGGTGGCCGTGGAAAAATGCTGATCAAGCACCTGCTTGCACAGGCCGGCTCATCACCCAGTGCGGTGGTTTCCACCCTTGACAACATGCTGTTGAACAACGATTATCCAGCCGAATTTCACGATGAACTCATTGCCGTGAAAACCCTGTGCCGCACCAGTGTTGACACCACAAAAAACAAGGCCCTGCTCCAGGTAATCCGGTCGGCAAATGAAAAAATCATTGTCTTTGTCAAATACAAAGGCACGGTGACCCATCTGACTGAATTTCTGGAATGGCACCAGATCTCTTTTTCCCTTTTCCACGGCAGCATGGACAATGCTGCAAAAGACAGGGAGATCAAGGCATTCCAGGAGGACAACCAGGTGCTGGTGACCACGGAAATCGGCGGGGAGGGAAGAAACCTTCAGTTCTGCAACCGGATGATCAATTATGATCTGCCCTGGAACCCCATGAAAATCGAACAGCGGATCGGACGGATTCACCGCATCGGCCAGGAAAGGGAAGTCCATATTTTCAATTTCTGTGCAAAAGGCAGTATCGAGGACCATATTCTGGATATCCTGGACAAGAAAATCAACATGTTCGAGATGGTTATCGGTGAAATTGATATGATTCTGGGCCGGATCAGGGGAGAAAAGGAGTTCAGTGACCTGGTCTATGACATGTGGGTGACTGCCGGATCCGAAGAAGAACGCAAAAAACAGTTCAACAACCTGGGTACACGACTGAAACGGGCCCGGACCGGATATGAAAAAACAAAGGAACTGGATGAGACCCTGTTTGGAGATACCTATGAACTCTGATCCCGGCATGCAGAAGCAGGATACCCGTCTGCTGGACTTTACTGCCCGCTTTTTAAAGGAAAACGGGGGGCTGATCGAACAAGGATCCAGGGGAATCAACGCCCTTCTGCCCGAAGAGCTGGCCCGACGTCTGAACACAAAAGAGTATATCACCCTGGGCACACTTCAGGACCAGGAGACGGCAGGTGACGGTTTCGGCAGACCAGATCGTCGATCCGCCGGGGTTTATCCCATCCATTTCGGTGCGCCCCTGCTGGACAAAATACTGGGGCTCACCACGGATAATCCCCCGCTGCTGCATGTAGCACTCAACTTTTTTTACCTGAAAAGCGGCGGATTCGACAACCTGGTCCGCCAGCAGTTCGAATGGCACAAGGCCACCGGCTCGGTTACCAGCTTCGGGCAGATCCATACCCGGTATTTACTGCTCAACTGCAAATACCTGGCCCAGAGCGATGAACAAAAAGAGGGGCGGTTCGACCTGGCAGCCAACCTGGACTCAGGTGCCGTGATACCGGAGATGACATCTGATTTTGCCGGCATTGACAAGGAGTTTAAAAAAACAGGCACCATCGGGTTTTCAGAAAATATGCAGACCAGGCTGCGTCGTCTGGTCCGGGTGTATGGAAAAGAAGCGGTGGAGCGGGAAATCGTCCCATTCAAAAACAGCATGAACCGGCGCTATGCCAGGGATGCCAAAAGCCTTGACGCGTATTACCATGCCCTGGCAGAAGAGATGGCCGCCTCCCTGGAGCGGGCCAATATGTCCGATGCCCTGAAAGCGGACAGAAAAGAAAAGATCGCCATGATCCCGGAAGAACTGGCGGCCAAAAAAAAAGACCTGCTGAACAAATACCGGATCAGGATAACCATATCCCTGGCCGGTGCCATGGCCGTGACGACACCGGCTGTCAAAATTCTGTTCACCGCCTCGGTTGGCAGAAAACGCAAAACCCTTTCTCTGATTTATAATCCGGTTACAAAGCGGTTCGATCCTCTGGTGTGTGAATCCTGCCATCAGAGCATGTATCAGATTACGTTCGGCAATGATCTCGGCATCCAGTGCCTTCACTGTCATGGTAAAAACTAAAAGCGGAAGCGGTTGTTCTGTTTCATTTCTAAGATCTGGGCGTTAAGGAACCATGGATCAGCGGGCAAATCGACGGTGCACATTCTGGATATCTTTTTCACCCTTTCAGATTTTTCTATCCCAAACCCAGCCCGGTAAACAAATATTCAATTTGCTTACCGGGCTGAACCGCATGAAGTTACGTTTTTTGATCAGATCGCACTTTTAATTTCAAAATCAGCATACGCTGCCATACCGTGTTCACCCACATCAAGGCCGCCCATTTCTTCTTCTTCATCAACCCGGATACCCAGTGTCGCCTTCAGGATAGAAAAAATAGCCAATGCGGAAAAAAAGCAGGGAACAGCATAGGCAACAACACCAACAAACTGTGTCATAATAGAGTAGTCCGGACTGAACAGCCCCACAGCCAATGTACCCCAGATCCCGCAGACCAGGTGCACGGAAAGCGCACCCACGGGATCATCAATTTTTATCCGGTCGATTCCCATTACCGAAACCACAACCAGAAGACCTGCGATCAACCCGATGATGACGGAACCCATCACACTGACCACATCTGCTCCGGCTGTAATTCCTACCAGGCCCGCTAAAGAACCATTGAGCGCCATGGAGAGATCCGGCTTTTTCTGCAGAATCCATGAAAGGGAAATGGCCCCCATGATACCCGCGGCAGCTGCCAGAGAGGTTGTTACAAAAACGAAAGAAACTGCAGCAGGATCCGCTGACAGCACAGAACCGCCATTAAAGCCGAACCATCCCAGCCACAGCAAAAACACACCAATGGCTGCCAGCGGCATGCTGTGGCCCATAATGGGTCTAATTTTATTGCCCGCATATTTTCCTAACCGGGGACCCAGCACCAGCACACCTGCCAGGGCTGCCCATCCTCCCACCGAATGAACCAGTGTCGAACCTGCAAAATCGTAAAAACCCATGGCATCCAACCAGCCGCCGCCCCACTTCCAGCTGCCCACCCAGGGGTATACCACTGCCACATAAATTGTAGAGAAAATCAGAAAACTGTGAAGTTTAATCCGTTCTGCCACAGCTCCGGAAACGATCGTTGCTGCTGTGGCAGCAAACATGGCTTGGAAAATAAAATCAGTCCAGTAGGTATAAATTCCGACACCGTCATCGCCGGCAACCATCATATTCTCCGGACTTACCCCGATGCCGAATCCTGAAAATCCGAAAAAACCTGAAATTGAAAAATCGCCTGGATACATCAGATTAAAGCCCATGGCAGCATAGGTGAGCAGGCCAATGGCGATAATGGCCGTATTTTTAAACAGAATGTTGACGGTATTTTTTGCCCTGGTCAACCCTGCCTCAAGGCTTGCAAAACCAAGATGCATGATAAAAACCAGAAAAGTTGCCACCAGCATCCATGTATTATTTGCCACATACGTCGCTGCAGCGCCTGTTACCTCTGCCACACCATCTGCAGCCAGCGCAGCAGCCGGAATTGTCGTCATTGTTATGGCCAGGGGTAATATCCTTTTATTCAATCTTCGTGATTTCATATAAACCTCTTTATTGTTTCTCTGTTTAATAATTTTACTAAATTGCTTCTTCCCCGGTTTCTCCGGTGCGTATCCGACAGACTTCATTCAATGGCAGGACAAATATTTTGCCATCTCCGATCTTTCCGGTTTTAACGCTCTTTATTATTGATTCGACCACCGTATCAACGAGTTCGTCTTTTACAACAATTTCGAGCTTTACCTTGGGAACAAAATCAACCTGGTATTCTGCTCCCCGGTAAACCTCTTTATGACCTTTTTGACGCCCGAATCCCTTTACCTCCGAAATTGTCATTCCCTGTAAACCGATATTGGCCATGGCTTCTTTCAGCGCATCCAGTTTAAAGGGTTTTATGACTGCTTCAATTTTTTTCATTTGATCACTTCCTTTTTAAATTTTAAAAAAAGCTTCTGATAACACAATATGCAATCTAAGGTATTGCAAAACAGGTGCCATCTGGCAAAGTATTAAATAACCTATTGATATCAATAGATTTAATACTTGGGAGAAAAAGATGTCGATGCCATTAAATTACATTTTTGTTAATTATTAAGTTACATAATTGTAAATAAGATTTTTATTTCTAAATTTTATAATGAATTATGAACAGGGTCATTTGGTCGGGACCGCCATCGCCTCATTCTGAACCCTGCCCGGATTTTTATAATGTTTTTACTTGAAAAATTTCATAATACGTTATCCTAACCATGAAAATAGTCACATGGAAAAACAGGGCCAGGAAGCAGCCCGCGCCAGCCATTAGAACGTCAGCAAATTTGGAGTTTAATCAACAAATCTTGATTTTCTAAAACCGCAACCATGCTTGCCCTATCATGAGTTCACTCTGAAAGCCTTACGATGACCAGAAGCTTGTCTGACATATCAAAGGCCTTGTGGACAACAGTACCGGCTATCAGAAATAAGGTGCCAGACCGGCGTTCACCCGCTCAAATCCCTTGATTTCAGCAAACAGATCATCAGCCGGGTAAGCACCCACCGTATCTGCGGGGCTGCCTGCTTGAGGGTGAATAAAACGGCAGGCAAATTCCTGTATCCCGTCTCCTTGCAGCCGGATCCCTGAATGGGCCGGATATTTTTCAATCACCACCTTTTTTTTGCGGTTCAAGGGGATTTCCTTGAAAGAATGCCTGAAGGACACGGATGATTTCAGGGTGGTGGCGGTGTAGGCAACCGTCAGGGTGACACCGGAAAAATCGATACAGGGCCAGAGGCTTGCAGAGAAAAACAGCTGGTCCCCGGTTTTGGCCAGCTGCCATAGTTCTGTGTCTTTTGCTTTTGATAAAAGATGTTTATGGATCGCCAGAATGGCCGGCTTTTCCCCGGTGATGCCCATGGTCCGGATATGCCCGGTGGCGGTGATATCCTGATGTGGAGACTTGACCAGCAGGGCATTGCGGGTGAAAGCCCCGGCCCGTTGAAACTGATGGCGGAAGGCAAAGGAGCAGTAATTGATGGGCAGGGCGATTTTGTTTTCCAGGGCATACCGCATCAGTTCCAGGGCGGTGAGCTCGGTTTCCAGGACCGTGGCCCTGGGACCGTGCACAAAGGTATAGCCCCGTTTGATCAGCCGGGGCAGATTATACGGTGTGCACCGCAATTGATGGAGATTCAGGTAATTGACACCCTCGTCATACAGCTGTTTTATCACCTGCCGGGTGTTTTCCAGATCTTCCGGGATGGCCGGAATCTCCACAGTGACACAGGGAATGATGTCCACCGCTTTTTTCAGGGCATCCAGGTGATAATGGTCCGCACTGATGTCAAACCGGACTTCATCCAGGCCGTTATCTGCCAGGATTTTCAGTTTGTCCTCGGTCACCAAAAGACCGTTGGTGTACATCCAGATATACAGGGGATCGGTGATTTTCGCCCGCAGGGCCTTCAAATACTGCACCACCCGTTCAAAGGTCATGAGGGGTTCCCCGCCGCTGAAGCTCACCGCCCGGATATTGAAGGTGCGGACATAATCGACGTAATCATTGGGGGTTTTGAACTCCAGTGAACTGGTCATGGGCAGCCCCTTCCGGTTCTGGGAGGACGGGCAGTAAAAACACCGGGCATTGCAGATGCCGTTGATGAACAGGCAGGACCAGTCTCCGTTGCCGCAAAAACCGCACCCCGGTGAAAGGCCGTGGGTAAACAGTTTTGTCCGCGCAAACCGCCATTCCGGACCCCTGCCCTGGTGTTCAAAAATTTTGGTTATCAGGTTTTCCCGAACCCGGGATGCCGCTTCAGCCGACTCCGGGGTCAGCCAGGTCATGGTGTCATAGGCATCTGCGTACTCTTCTTTGACCCTGCTGATGGTGCGGGCCATATCCGTTTTTGCCATTGGTGTGTCAACCTCTGTTTCAGGTAAAGGCTGTTCGTATAGGCATAATGTATGCCGTACCGGCCCAGGGCATGCAAAAAAAAATAATGCCAGAAAAAATCATTTTAAAACAGTGTGTTAAGGAAAATACCCATGTCACGGCAACCAAATATAATAAGACATAATAAGACCGATATTGAATATAACGGAATTTAGATGTCTGATAGAAATTTTGCACTTTTATAATGAATATCCATTTATCTGATTCATATTTGTTATTTATAGTTATTTTTAGTTCATTATAACTTAATAATAATACTTACAAATAACTGTGGATCTTTACAAATACTGAACTCCTTTATATGATGGCTGGCACCAATGAAAAATCAAACAAAGGAAACCGGAAATGGGAGAACTCTATACAACCAGAGAAATTGCAAAATTTTTAAACATCAATGAAAAGATGGTGTATTCCCTGATCTCTGAAAAAGGCCTGCCCGCCACCAAGGTCACCGGAAAATGGCTGTTCCCCATCAACCTTGTACGTCATTGGGTGGAAGCAGGCACGGAAAACTACCCCCAGACCACCCAGCTGCCCCCTTACCACGGCCTGGTCCTCATTGCCGGCAGCAATGACCTGCTTCTGGACAAACTCATCGCCACGTTTAATATCAAGCACGAAAACCACATGGCCATGTTCGGCATGGCTGGGTCCATGGGGGGATTGAATGCCCTGCAAAAGAACCTGTGTCACATCGCCACAAGCCACCTGATCAGCGATGAGAACGAATATAATTTTCCTTTTTTAAAGGATAAAATGCACCAGATGCCGGCGGTGGTAAATTTCTGCATGCGGGAACAGGGAATTTTGCTGCAGAAGGGCAACCCCGGAAACATCGGTTCTGTGAAAGACCTTTGTAGAAAAGATATCCGAATTGTGAACCGCCCGCTGGGCACCGGCACCCGCCAGTTGTTTGACAAACTGTTGAAGGATGAAAACATCGATGGCGAAGACCTTCAGGGATATGACGTCACCTTGTCCCGGCACATGGATGTGGGCCTGGAGATTCTCAACCGGAGAGCCGACGCAGGACCGGCCATCCGCCCGGTGGCCAACATCCTGGGCCTGGATTTCATTCCGGTGTGCTGGGAGCGGTTTGATCTGCTCATCGCCAAAGACAAATTTTTTGACCAGGGCATCCAGCTGTTTCTGTCTCTGCTGAAGGGAAAGGTAATCCAGGAAACCGCTGAAAACTACGGCGGCTATGACCTGTCCTTGGCCGGAAAAATGGTCTATCCGCCTTCCTGACCCGGCAGGAACAAGGTCAGCGCCAGGCAGACAAGCGAAACAATAAACACCAGGACAAAGGTGGTCCACACCCCCTGGGCCACCGCTGTTTTAAGGGTAGCCCTGGCCGCCTCCGGTATCAAGGCCTGAAATTCCGGACGGAACAGATTTTCCGTGCTTTCTTTGAGCTGGATCATCAACGCTTCCGGCATGGACACATCCACGGTTTCCAGCCGGTTCAGCAGCCGGGAGGTGACCAGGCCGCCGCAGACACCTACCCCCAGGGTCCCGCCTAAAGTCCGGGCGAACTGGTGGGAGGAGGTGGCCACCCCCAGGTCCTTTGTCCCCAGGCTGTCCTGGACGATGAGCAGGGTGGACAAAGTGACAAACCCCATGCCAAACCCCACCACCTGAAAAACCAGAAAGCTGTGCACCATGGTGGTAGCGGTGGAAAATCCCAGGGTCATGCCGGTACCCGCTGCCAGCAGAATCCCCCCTGCCAGGGCCGCGGTTTTCTGGGTGGTGCGGTGCATGATACCCCGTCCCAGGATCAACGATCCCAGGGACCAGCCCAGGCTCAGGGACAGCATGGCCATGCCCACCTGGATCGGGGTCTGGCCCAGTGCCCCCTGGAGGAATAAAGGTGCATATCCGAACAGGGCGAACATGGAAAAACTGGCGCAGAACCCGGCCAGGTTACCCACGGCAAATCCCCTGCGCCTGAAAAACCGTAGATCCAGAATGGGATCCCTGGCCCTGAACTCGGATCGGACAAACCAGGCCCCGAACAGCACTGCACCCAAAAACAACAAAAAAGCGGGCAGGGAAATCCAGGCAATGGTCCTGCCGGCGGTCATCACCAGGGTCAGCACCGACAACAAAAATCCGGTAAGGGACACCAGCCCGGGCCAGTCCAAAGAGACATCTGTCTTTTTTTCCCGGAATTCCCGTAAAAAGAAAAATATACCGGCCAGAGACAGCAGCCCCAGGGGCAGGTTGATGAAAAAAATCCACCGCCAGGAGAAAAAACTGACAATAAAGCCCCCCAGGGTGGGTCCGATGACCGAGGAGATCCCCCAGATGGAAGAGGCCAGGGACAGGGTTTTGGCCCGCTGGTCCCGGGGGGCGGCTTCCGCGAGCACCACATATACCAGGGCGAAAATCCCGCCGGAACCCATGCCCTGGAACACCCTGGCTGCCACCAGAAATCCCATGGACGGGGCTGCCCCGGCTGCCAGGGAGGCCAGGATGAACAGGGTCACACTGATGATAAACAGCTGCCTGACGGCAAACAGATCAGACAGTTTGCCGAAAATGGGCAGGGCCACGGCCCGGGACAGAAAATAGGCGGAATACACCCAGGCATACAGATGCAGCCCGGAAAGTTCGGCGATAATGGTGGGCATGGCCGCTGACATGATCAGGGCATCCAGGGCGCCCAGAAAAAGGGCCAGCAGCACCGCGCTGATCAGCCATGTCTGTGACTGTTTCACCTTGCCGGTATCAGCTGTCCTGAATTTCCAGCAGTTCCACCTCAAAAATCAGGGTTGACCCAGGTTCAATGACATTTCCGGCACCCTGGTCCCCATATGCCAGGTCAGCAGGTACATACAGCATCCATTTGGCGCCCTCTTTCATCAGCTGCAACGCCTCTGTCCAGCCTTTGATCACACCGTTGACCGGAAATACTGCCGGTTCGTTGCGCTGATAGGAGGAATCAAATTCCCTGCCGTTGAGCAAGGATCCCCGGTAATGGCATTTCACCTTGTCGTTGAGATCCGGAGAATCCCCTGTACCCGGTGTGATAACCTTGTACTGAAGTCCCGAGGCCAGGGTTTTCACCCCTTCTTTGGTTTTGTTTTCCTCCAGAAAAGCTTCGCCGGCAGCTTTGTTTGCCTCCGCTTTTTTGCTCTGTGCTTCCATCTGCTTCTGCTGGGCCATGGCCTGAAATTCCGCCAGGGTTTCCTGCATTTTCTCCGGTGTCATGGAAAGCTCCCCTGCCAGATTGTCTTTCATTCCCTTCAGGAACAGCTCCGGATTGATAGTAAAACCGCCCTTTAACCGGTCGGTAAGATCATATCCGATAGCGTAACTGATTCTGTCATCCACATTGGCTTTATGCAGTTCCGGTTCTGCTTTGTTGTCATCTGCCCATACAGCTGCCGGCAGTGCAGTAATGGCTGCCGCCAGGATCATTGCCCAAAGATTTTTTTTCAATGTCATTCAAACGTTCCTTATTTTACAGGGTTAAAAGTAAACCCCACTAATAACAGAAATTGTGATAAATAACAATCCTTGGTCAGTCAGGTATTTACCTGAACAAATGCAGTTCCTTTGATTTTACTGCATCCGGGACCGGCCAATATGCTTTTGCCTCCGGATACCGGGGTTATGGTGATTTGGGTGCGGATCCTTTCCTTGAGAGCTGAAACATGGGAGATAATGCCGATCAGTTTGCCGTCCTGCTGCAGACCGGATAATGTTTCAAGGGCGGTCTCCAGTACCTCTTCATCCAGGGTACCGAACCCTTCATCCAGAAACAAAGAGTCCACACGCACTTTCCGGCTGGACATCTTGGAAAGTCCCAGGGCCAGTGTGAGGCTCACAATAAAGCTTTCACCGCCGGACAGATTCCTGGTGGACCTGATTTCACCTGCCTGATAATTGTCCACAACATTCAGCTCCAGGGGGTATGCATCGTCACGGATCAGCAGATACCGGTCTGTCATTTTCTCAAGCTGACAGTTGGCATGAGACACCATCAGTTCAAAGGTCAGCCCCTGGGCAAAGTTCCGGTATTTCTTGCCATCGGCAGAGCCGATAAGGCCGTGCAGTTGTTCCCACCTTTGACACTCTTTTTTCCGGGCTTCGATTGCTGCCTGCTTTTCTTTTATGCGCTCTTTGGCAGCATGGTTCTCGGCAAGTTTGTGTTTCAAACCGGCAATGGCATCCCAAAGCTGTTTCAGGGCTTGCTCCTGTTCTTTGAACAGCGGCGCAAGCTCCTCCATGGTCTTATCTGTCAGGTTCCTGGCCATTTCAGCGTCCAACCGGATCTTGCGGTCTTTTTGCCGGGCCCCAAGGTTGATCTGCCGGTCGTTCAGCTCTTTTGCCTTTGCCTGCAGTCCATCCTGCTGATCGGCTGTAAGGCGGGCCGCAAGAAATTGTTTTTCATCAAAGAATCCGGCAGACTGAAGAGAGTCTTCAAAGGCAGAATCCAGCTTTTTCAGTTCCAGATTTCTTTGCTGAATCCGTTCCTTGAGGGCGGCAACAGTGGACATGACCCCGTGCATTTTCTGCTGTACTTCATCATATTGTTTTCTTGCCTGTTTTTCTGCCAGCTCTGCATCGTCAATTGCTTTATTCAACCGTTTCTCTTCATCATCAGGCTTTTTATTTCCATATAACTGCTGCCGCTGGATACCGGCTTCAGCATATTCTTTTTTGACTGACTTCAATCCTTTCTGCTTTTCAGCCAACGTGCTGGTCTGCATGTCAATAAGCGCATCCAACCGCATCAATTCACTGTCCAGCCCGGAGAGCTGTTTTTCGATTTCCCTTTTTTTCTTAACCCGGGCCTGCCAGTTTTCAAGCCGATCCTGCAAGGATCTGGGCAAAAAAACCACATCTGCATCTGGAATTTGTTCAATCCCTAAGGGCTGCAGTTTCACTGACAGCTTTTTTTTCAACTCTGCAAACTCTTTGCGGGCAATGTGCAAACGGTTTCTCACATCAGAAAGGCTTTTTTCCGCCGCCTTTTTTTCATTGGCTTCGGCAGTTTCCAGCTTTTCACTGTCTGCCAGATTTTTACGGGCTGTGCGCTCGGCAGTTTCCCGTTTTTTAATCACTGCTTCCTGATCTTCGGCTTTCCTGATCAAGTCTGTGAGAAACGCAATTCTTTTTTCCGTTTCATCCGGCACAGGTACATTCCCCGCAGCATAGGGGTGTTCTTTGGCACCGCAGAGCGGGCAGGGATTCCCGTCTTTCAGTTTGGCGCGATGGTCTTCAAGCCTGGCAATTTTGTCAAAAAATACCATCTCACGGAGCAGGGTTTCTTTTTCGGTGCGGTATTCACGCAGCAACCTGTCACCAAGCAGGTCATTTAATACCTTTTTGTCTTTTTCCAGTGCCTGTACTGCCTGTTCCAGTTTTTGTTTCCACACAGTGCACTGTTTTGTACAGACTGCCAGTTTTTTAATGGACTGCTGCATCGCAGCCTCTGCTTTTTTTTCCTCATCTTGTTTCCGGTCGATCTCTTTTTGCCTGGAAAGCAGGTTGCCCAACTGTTCTTCAATACCGGCAAGGCCGCTTACCAGCCATTCATCCTGTGAATGCGCTTTGAGATATGTTTCCACCAGATCCAGATCTTTGCCGGCCTGTACGCGTTTTTGCTTTTCCTTTTGCCTGCACTGCTTATGGGATGCAATTTTTGCCGCATCATTTTTGCAGCGCTTTTCTGCGTCCAGGACTGTTTTTTTCTGCGCACCAAGGGCCTGGTCCAAAAAGCGGACTTTTTGAATCAGCGGCGCGGCCTGTTTAAAATCTTCTTTGGCCTTACGGGTTTTCTGCTCAGCAGCTTTTAACGAGCCTGCCTGCTGTTTGAAAGCCGTCTCCAGCTTTGGCAGTGACTCTTCCCGGGTTTTCAAAGAGATCTGGTCCGCAGCCTGTTGTTTGCGCACTGCTGTGAGTGTGGCATAGTCCCCGTCCAGCCGGGCCGCTTTCAGTGCCCGGTCGAGTCGTTCTTGCTCCGGCTTGAATGCAGCAATTTCAGAGTGAAGATTTTGCGTTTCTTCGGACAGGGAACCGATTTCTTTTTTCAACCCGTCAATACCGGTCAGCCAGGCAATGGCGCCTCCTGTTTCCGTTGTCCGGGCCGCGAGCACGCTCTCCTGTTTTTGTTTTTCCACAAGATCCTGCTGGATCTCTTTTTCCTGTTCCGTATCCAGAATAACAATGCCCGAGGTTTCCGACAGCAGAACCTGCAGTTTTTCCCGCTCATCGCCCCGCTGTTCATGGACCCGCCGGGAAATTTCCGAATAAATTCCGGTACCGGTAATCTGCTCGAGTATTCTGGATTTTTGTTCCACATCCGCTTTCAGGAAAGTATCAAAACCGCCCTGGGCCAGCAGAATGGACCGGGTAAACCGATCAAAATCCATCCCGGTTTTTTCTTCAATAATGCCGGAAACCAGGCTCTTTTTGGTTTCTATGGGCTTTTTTGTTTCTGCATCGCTGATTTCATGCCTGGCATCGATGAGGTTGCCGTCAAATTTTTTGCGGGCCCGGTGCTGGCCCCAATAACAGCGGAACCTGCCTGCCTGGGACTCAAACATCACTTCAGCATAACACTCACCCGTCTGGCGGGACATGACTTCATTGGTGCTTTTGGTGATTTTTCCCAGGCGGGGGGTGGCGCCGTACATTGCCAGACAAATGGCATCAAGAATGGTCGATTTGCCTGCACCGGTAGGACCGGTCAAAGCGAAAATACCGCTTTCAATGTATTCGGGATCAGTAAAATCAATACACCATTCGCCATAAAGAGAGTTGAGATTTTTAAACCGGAGTTCAAGTATCTTCATGTTTTTTTCTTTTATTCGGCATTTTTATCTTCTTCCAACAGCGCTTTGAGTATCTCATTATAAGATGCTGTCAGTCCTTCTCTCTGGTCTTCGGGCACATCAAATGCATCCAGGCAGCGGCTAAAAACATCATTGGCATCCAGATCATCAAGGGTTTCATTTTTCTGAGATCTGTTGATCACGCGGTCGATCACCTGTTTGTTTTTTATCCTTCGCACTTCCATGGCAGAATCGGCCAGGGCCTCATCCAGCATCTGCCGAAGGCTGCCGACAATATCACGGCCGGTGTATTCAATCTCAAGCCATGCCCGGCTGCCGGCCTGTTTAAGCTGGGCAATCTTTGCATGAATATCTTCCAGAGAACCGACAATACGTATCAGCTGCTGAAAGCACGGCACCGAAATTTCCTGAATCACCGGTGTTGTGCTGTTAAAACCAATGGCAATGACCTTTTTATCCTGCGCTGCTTCACCAAAACCCATTGGTAGGGGAGCGCCGCAGTAGCGTATATGTTCAGTGCTGCCCACGCACTGGGGAACATGCAGATGTCCCAAAGCAAGATAATCAACGGATGAAGGAAACACCTCTTTTCCAACATGGGCCAGCGAACCGACATACAACTCCCTGACTCCGTCTCCGTCAACCGTCCTGCCGCCGGCCGTAAAGAGATGGCCCATGGCAACAACAGGAATCCCTGTGCAGCCCGCCTTTTCAAATTGGGAGCGCTTGTGTTCAGCTATGGCACAAACCTGTGCATAATGTGCCTGCATTCCTGCAATGAGCTTGGCATTTTTATCATCAATGGTTTCCCCGGGTCCCACCGTGCGAATATCTTTGTCACGCAGATACGGCACCGCACAGACAATCGCCCGGGGAAGATCCTGTTCATCGTGAAGCACAACCACTTCATCTTCCGGGTTCTCTGTCACGGCACCCACCACATGCACATTCAGCACACGCAAAAGCGCCTTTGGGGCATTCAAAAATGAAGGAGAATCGTGGTTGCCGGCAATGACAACGATATGCCGGCAACAGGAGGCTGAAACCCGGCACAGAAAACGGTAATACAGTTCCTGGGCCCGGTTGCTGGGAGTGGTGGTATCAAACACATCTCCGGCAACCAGCAGCGCATCGATGCCTTGTTTTTCAATTGTGTCTCCCAGCCAGTCCAGAAACGCTGAAAACTCGTCATAGCGCTTGCGCCCGTAAAGCGAACGGCCCAGGTGCCAGTCTGATGTATGAAGGATTTTCATTTTCATATAATAATTTATACCCGGTTTAAAATACTGATGATCAGGTTTCGCAGCTTTGCCCGGGCAAATAAATCCGCCATTTGTCCCTGGGAGAGCCACACCGTGTCTTTATCGAACGGAACCTGCAGTTCTATCTTATTGTCCGGGCTTTTGTAAATTTCGATCTGGTTTTCCATTCTGGTTTTCCTGTTTTTCTTGCCGTTGTGATATATGCTTCAATATATATGCAGAAAATCATTTCTGCAAACATCTATGGTATTTTTCACGCTGCTGCGACAATAAAAATTGGGCTTTCAAATTTTGCGGTGCAATGATAAAGATATATTTTTTTGAAATATGAACGCTGTTTTTGCTGGATTGTATCCCATGAAATCAGACACCCTGAAATCAGATCTTGTTTTACTGCTGACAGCCTCCATCTGGGGGCTGGCTTTTGTGGCCCAGCGGGTGGGAATGGAACATGTGGGGCCCTTTACTTTCAACGGGCTCCGGTTTGTTCTGGGCAGCCTGTCTCTGGTGCCGTTTGTGTGGTTGTCCAGGAAAAACACCTATACCGGCAGTGACGGGGATCTGATAAAATCAGGCATGGTGTCAGGCATTTTCCTGTTCGCCGGCATCTCTTTTCAGCAGGTTGGCATTGTGTACACCACGGCCGGCAAAGCCGGGTTCATCACCGGGCTTTATGTGGTGATGGTGCCGATT
>JAABSS010000061.1 GCA_011390235.1 Desulfotignum sp. | reverse complement strand
GACCGGCCAGCCTTGTGCCGGGTGCCTCAATAAACCGGTATCTCACCGATGCAATCTGCGGGGCCGGTCCCCAGTAATCGTCATTGCGCACAAGGTCAATGTGCTGGCCCCGCTGCCAGGTCACAAACCGGTAAGGCCCTGTGCCCACAGGATTTTCAGCAAACTTCGGGTCTTTGGAATGCTTTGGCGGCACCACCTTGAGCCAGTACAGCCGGGTGGGTAGAATGGGATCCGGTCCGTCAGTGATCACGTGCAGGGTCAGATCCCCTGTTGCACGGGCATTTTTGATGGTGGAAAAAAAGGAAATCTGTTCGGAATTGAATTCCGGGTCAATGACCCGCTTGATGCTGTAAACAACGGCATCAGCGTTCAAGGGCTCCCCGTTGTGAAATGTAATGCCCGAGCGCAACGTCACTTTCCAGGTTTGGGCATCCACCAGTTCGGGCATCTGCGTCGCCAGAGACGGAATCAGGTTCCCTTCCGGGGTCCGGCCGAGCACTGTGTCATAAATATTGTCATTCACGGCCCGCTCTCCCCCGTCTTCTCTGATCTGGGGATCCAGGGTGGTGGGCTCGGAGCCCAGCGCAATGGTGATCTGTGCATCTGCCTGTCCGGTGCCTGCAAAAACCACCACCATCAGTACTGCGGCCAGCAATAAACGCCCATACTTTTTCATCGGTCCTCCTTAATTTAAAATATTTTCCAGACCCGCCTTTTTTATCCGATCTGCAACAGCGCCCGGATCTGTGGTGTACATCTTTTTTGATTTCATGCGGTCAAACAGCACTGAACCGGAAAAAGTAAATTTAAGGCCCAGTCCTTCCGGGGTCTGCATCTGCTGCCGGACAAAGGTAACGGCATCGCCAAGCACCGAATCTTCCGGCAGCACAAGATGTGCTTTTCCCCGGGCCTGCTTGACAGCATTCACCCCGGCCAGGGTGCCGGTGCAGATGGCTTCGGTATGCCCCACCATAAGGCCTGCTTTTTCCCCGGCACAAAACAGGTTGTCCACACCATCCACCTTCAGGGCATCATCTCTGGGAGACATGCCCATATACCGGACGGAATTGCCGATTCCTCCGGCATAGGGGTCTTCAAACCGGGCGTTTTCCAGGCCCGGAATTTTTCTGAGATCATCCAGGGGAAAAAACGGAGTCATGAGCTTGGCATGGCCGGTGTCCAGCAGGATCACGTTTTTTTCAAAATCCGCAATAGCGTATTGCTGGCAGGCTTTTAAGGACAATTTGCCTGCCATGCGAAGGTGTTCATCCAAAGGAATGACTGCCACGCCCTTTTCATTGAGTTCTTTTTGCAGATCACGGGCCAGTGACTCTTTGTGCAGTTTGCATGATCCGCTCACAGCGCCGGTCTGACTGCCCTTATGCCCGTTGATTTCCGCAACACCGGCCCTGGCTGCGACACTGACCCTGCCCCCGAAAGAATGGCACCGCAGAATACACATGGCGCAACCGTTGCCATGCTTCACACAATTGGCCGGGGGCCCGGCAGTCCCGGTAGTTTCTATGAAAACATCTGCGTCAAACCGGACCGTATTTTTTGCCTTTTTACCCATGACCGCTGTGATCTGTGTTTTTTCCATCTCCACATCCGTTACCCGGCAGCCCATTTCAACACTGATACCCAAATCGCGCAGAAACCGCCTTATTTTTGGCTCCATGGTGGAGACATCGTACAAGGATGCATGGTTGTGCCCTGGAAAGGCGATATCCTTATGAATATAATTGGATTCAATCACGGCAAACATATCACCGCCGCCCATGGCTTTTAACTCTTCCGTAGCGGTGAGGCGGCCGTTATTGCGCATGATACCGCCCACAAGACCGGTGCCCAAAAGCATGTCTGTGCGCTCCAGCAACAGCACATCAGCCCCCTGTTTTTTCGCACTCACCGCAGGCAGCACATCCAGCCCAGCCGCCGCCGATAACAATTATTTTCACAGCTTGTTCTCCAATATTATTTTCCAAAAGGCAGGGCGGTACTGCCAGATATTTCCCAAATAGCACCAAACCTTTATACGGGTATCCATACCAATAATTGATCTTAATTAACCTGGTATTTTATTGTCAATAAAATTATGTGACATAATTAGCAGAAAAGCTGGGCATGAGCCTTACATCGGTAGTCCAGGCCTTAAAAATACCTGAGATCCAGGGGCTTATAAAACATGTTTCCAATAAAGGATATTATACCGAGTCCCTGAATCTCCGGAAAATCAAAGAAATTTATGAACTGCGGGAAGTGGTGGTGGGTTCTCAGCACCAGATGATATTTGATGCCGTGGTCTTCAGAAACATTCATCAGCATCAGGCATCAGAAAAATAGAACGCCATTTTTTCCCGGCTCTGCACAAGGTCATCCGTATCGGGGGAAAACACCTCCAGGGTTATGGTGCCATCATAGCCTGCCTGTTTAAGGGTTGCAGCAAATGCTTTAAAATCAATATTACCCTTTCCCACAGCAAGGTGCTCATCTGCTTTCCCGAAATTGTCACTCACATGGACATGGCCGATGTGGTGGGCAAATCTGTGGACAAAGGCAGCAAGTTTGGTCTGGTCCGGATCGCCGATATTGGCGTGTCCGGTATCCAGGGTCATTTTCATATGGGCAAATTCCTGGAAAAGGGGATCAAACTGATCGGGTTCATAAAAAACATGGTATCCGGGAAACATATTTTCAAAACACAGCACAATATTCAGGCTGTCTGCCTTCTCAACAATGGTCACCAGACTTTCATGGGCATAAGCGGTTGCGGTTTCCATGACAAAAATCCCCATGCCGGTAATATATCCCGGATGCAGCACCGCTTTCGTGGCACCGATCCCGGCGGCTGCATCCAGAGAATGCAGCATTTCATCCAGAGAAGCCCTGCGGATAATCGGTGACAGATCCGGGGTATAAACAAAAGAAGGCAGGTGGCACACCACCGGCAGGCCGGCAGCTTCCAGGGCCGCAACAATCCGGGTTTCCATATCACGGATCTTCTTCCAGTGGCCTTCCGGAGGATCCATGGACAGTTCAAAAAAATCAAACCCCAGATCCCCCACTTTTTTGATCTCATCACACACCGGTTTGATTGGAAAACTGGCAGCCCCGTATTTCATAAACCTCCGGTCAATATTTTTATTTTTTCCCGTTTAATCTAATCGGAAAATTTTTTCAAAAACCGGCCCACTTCTTTTTCCACGCTCTTTTTCAACTGTTGTACAGCCTCGGAATCAGTGTCAGTGAAAATTTTGGTGATCACCCCTTTTATGTCCGGTGTGATGGACGGATCAGCCAGCGGACCTTTGATAAATATGGAAATCGGTATCCCGGCAAGTTCTGTAAGTTCTTTGCCTGTCTGCCCTTTTGAGGTTTCCACAACAGTGATGACTGCTTTGTAATCAATGGTCTCTTTAACGATATCTGCCAGGATTCCGGTACCGGACACCCGCAAGGCCGGAGATTTTCCCGAAAGATCATCAAGAAAAACCACCCCGTTTTTCACCACAGGATTACCGGTGAGTGCGGTGAAATCAGTTTCTTCCTCTTCTGCCACTTTCAATGTCTGTTTTTCCCGCAGCGATTTCAGGCTCCGCAGAAATTTTCCCGCATTAAACCCCTTGACCGCC